>DHMB01000006.1:408-1082 GCA_002405565.1 Clostridiales bacterium UBA4653 | reverse complement strand
TATGACGACGCATGGATAAAGGAAGCAACCGAGAAGAGAGGACTTTCAAACCTGCGCACGACTCCCGACGCCGCAAAGGCACTGCTCGAAAAGAAGAATATCGACATGCTGACGCTCCACAAGATATTCACTCCCGCGGAAATAGAAGCAAGATACGAAACGACCCTTGAAAACTATTGCAAGGCTGTAAACATCGAAGCGCTTACAATGGTCGACATGGTGAGAAAAGAAATTCTGCCCGCTGTCGAAAGCTATACGGGTGACCTTGCAAGCACGCTGAAAACAAAGCTCTCCGTCGTTCCCGAGCTTTCCGGCAAATACGAAAAGAGCGCGATCGCAAAGCTCTCTTCTCTTGCCGATGAAATTTCGGACGCCGCAACCGCGCTTGATCTTGAGCTCATCAAGCTCAAAACCGTGACTGACGAAGCGGAAGTCGCCGCGCTTATACGGGACGTCATCATTCAGAAAATGGCAGAGCTCCGCGTCGCCTGCGACGAAGCGGAAAATGTTACGTCGAAGAAATACTGGCCCTTCCCCACATACAGCGATCTGCTGTTCGGGGTAAGATAAATCTTATATATAAAAGCGTCCGAGGCGGGAAAAGTACCCCGGGAAATCGCCCACAGCGAGCATGGAACGGTGAGAGCCATGCGGAAAGAATCCGGAAGAAGAAC
>DHMB01000006.1:0-350 GCA_002405565.1 Clostridiales bacterium UBA4653 | reverse complement strand
CCCGCCGAGCCGCAATCCGAAATGCCGTGCAAAGTAGGTGCGTCGGGCCCGCCCGTTACAGCGGAAAGACTTTTTTGAGAGGTCGGAAAGAGAAGAAAAACAGGTGGCACAGCGAGAAAAGCACTTGCCCTGTTGAATGCTTTAATATTATATCGGAGGATTTTTATTATGTGTTCAATTATGGGTTATTGCGGTTCGGGTGTCGCCTTTTCCGCTTTCAAGGAGGCTTTTGAGAGGACTGTTTCAAGAGGGCCGGACGACAGCAGAACAGTCGATACGGGCAAAGGAATTCTTGGCTTTCACCGCCTTGCGATAATGGGTCTGACGCCGGAGGGCATGCAGCCGTTTGA
>DHMB01000104.1 GCA_002405565.1 Clostridiales bacterium UBA4653 | reverse complement strand
TTCTTTTCAAAGAAAAGTAGGGGGAAATGAAAAAACGTCCCTCCCCAAGAGACGTTTTTCCATGTTTGCCGCGCTGAATTGTGTCCCCGCGATATCGGGGGGTAGGTGGATAAAGCGGGTTAGGCAAACCAAAGATTGCAAGACAGAATATTGAAAACCCGTTGCAAACCGATACCCTCCACCGCGAGCGTAAGAACGCAAGGAGCTGACACTATAAAAAGTGCAGACCGTTATTGGGCGGGAGGGGCGGTCGCCGGGACGGATCTTTATATCCTGCCGTTTTATCATATTAAATTAAATATCCGGATAAGCTGCCGAAAAAAGCTCGCGAGCTCTTTCGGTCATGCCGGAAAGATAGAGAAAACCGAAAATCGCTTCAAAGCCTGTTGCCCTGTGATATTGGGCGGGGGTTGAATGTTTCGGCGTTGTTTTTGTTTTGTGATTTCTGCCCGTCAGGTAAACGCCTGTTTCCTCCTCCGTAAGCAGAGGAAGAACCGACTCCAGCCTGTCACTCTGCGCCTCGGCGCAAACGAGCTTCTGCGCAAGAGCGGAGAGCTTTCCCGTGTCCGAAATGCCGGACGCCGCAAGCCTTTCTCTTATATAGACTTCAAGCACCGCGTCGCCGACGTAAGCATAAACGGAGACTGAATGATCCTGTTTATTCAATGGGCTTATCCTCCGACTTGCTTTTTTTGAAAACGAGCACCTTGCTGATAATATAGTTGCAGATTATGACAACAACCGCCGCGATGACCTTTGAAAGTATCTCCGCAAGGTTTCTTTCCTTCCCGAGCAGGAATACCGCAACGAGAGAAGGGAAGAGCTTTGCAAGGGCGAATGTACCGGCATAAGTGATGACAAAGTCAAGTCCGAATGTCACAAGGCGCGAGCCCGCGAACGTGACGAGCTGTTTTCCGGTCGATACGTCCTTGTCGGCGTCCGTAAAAACCCATTTTTTGTTTGTGAAAAACGCAAAAAGCACGGCGCAGATCCATTGGAGCACCTGGGCGGCAGTGTAAACCGCGATATACTTTCCGCCTGTCACTTCCTCCGCCGGTATGTCGAATATCGCTCTGCCCGCGGCGAGGATACCGTAATAAACGATCCAACCGACAAGCGTCGTAAGCACGCCGAAAAACAGATACATTATAATCTCGCGGTACTTCGTCAGGTGAAGTCCGTCGATGATTTTATCAAAAAAATTCTTTTTTTCTTTCATATATTTATTTTACACCTCTGTTTTGAGTTTTTCAATAGCAGAAAGATATTCTTTTTCGCTGACGGCAAGATTTATTGCATTTATGAGGGAATTTGAGGAAAGATTACAAGGTAAATCCAGCAGCTGCGCGAGTTTTTTGCGTTTTTCGGAGCTGCCGTCGCCGCCGGAAAGCCCGAGAAGATAGAAATCTGTTTTTGTCACCTTGGGTTCACGTCGACTTATCCCGCCCGCAAACGGCGAAAGCGCGTTTTCAAGCCAGCCGCGATCCATTCCTTCAACGCCCAGAAGCCCCGCCTTCGAGGGCTCCGCCTTGCGCTTTTCCTTGCCCTTGACCTCGGGCGTATAGATATCGAAAATTTTATCTGGCGGGAGAATTCCGTGAATATAATTACGGATGACAAGCCCCGCGCCGTCGCTGTCTGTCAGCACGATGACCCCGCCCGCCGCGGCAAGTCTGCGGATGAGAGCGGCTTTTTCGTCCTTTTTGAAAATTCCGAAGCCGTCCGTTGTGATGACGGTCGCCCTCGCGACGGAAAGCACGCGCTCGCGGTCATATTTGCCTTCAACAATTATCGGAAGAGAAATTTCAAGCATTTATCAGCCTCTCAATGACTTGGGTGTATAGATTTTTGCCGCAAGCTCGTAAACAAGCCCCCATTTATCGGAGACGGTGCTTTTCAGAGCGACGTCTGTTTTATAGGTTTCGAGAACCGCGTTTTCAATGACGGTAATCGGCACTTTTTCAACAGATTTATAAACGAGCTTTGCCCGGTATTCGTTCATGCCGATCGCCTTTGCAAGTCCGGCGACGGAAACACCGGAGAGCACGGCGGTTTTTGCTTTCAGCATTTCGGAATATATCTTTCCGAGCTTCGCGATGACGGATATCGGTTCTTCGCGCATGTCGCGACAAAAGTCAAGCACGGTTAACATTTCGCGCAGGTTCCATTTTGCCGCCGCATTTGACATTGCAAACGGCATATCGTCCTTTGCGTTCTGAACGCAGACAGCGCGGACGTCCTCCTCGGTTATCGGGGTTGCCTCGCCGCTTTGCGCATAATTTTTATATGCCGCCAGCTTTTCCGTCTCGGAAAGGACGGCGAGCATCCGTCCTGAGCAAAGCTCGCAAAGCGCGGCGGCGGCTTCGTCCGTCAGATACAGACAGCCGTTTTTCCCCGCGATCAGCTTCTTTGCCCATGCAATCAGCTTGCCGGACGAAAGTAAATCAAACTTTACAAATTTACAGATTGGTGACAGCTTTTTGAAAAGCGCGGACTGCTCGAAACGGTAGTCGGCTTCAAGCTCGTCCGAGCGGAAATTCAGTATCGTGAAGGCGTCGCCTCCGCCGCCCGAAAGCGTTTCCGCAAGCGCGTCGACAGAGGAGCTCTTCCCGACAATCGCTCCGAGATCGCTGACCTCGACAAGCGTCAGCTCCTGCATCATGGGCGCGGCGAAAAGCGCGTCCGCAAGGGAAGAGAGCCCGCTTTTTTCATCGGAAAGCGAGACGGAGAAGCGGTTGAAAACGTCAAAGCCTTCCGCTGTCATCACGGCTTTTGAAATTCTCTCCGTCCAGACGGTTTTCAGATAGTCCTCTTCGCCGAAAAACACGAGCGTTTCGGCTTTTCCGGACGATATTATGTCCGGAAGAGCTTCCGGAGAAAGTATTTTGCTTTCATTCTTCGCCATCCGAAGCCTCCCTCATCTTATGGAATTTAATGGAGTTTTCCCCACTGTCCACAAAGTTATAAACATTTTTGCGCCGATTTTCGCCTATCCGACAAAGTCCGCAAGCATTTGCAGCGCTGTCTTCGTTGTTTGGTCGCGGACGGCTTTCCTGTCGCCCGAAAAGACGTTTTTTGCAACCTTTACATTACCTTTCCTGTCCGCGCAGGCGATATAGACAAGCCCGACCGGCTTTTCCTCCGAGCCGCCGTTCGGCCCTGCGATTCCCGTCACCGCGACGGAAAAATCAACGTCCAGCGCCCTGACAGCGCCCGCCGCCATCTCCGCCGCCGTCTGCTCCGATACCGCGCCGAACTTTTCAAGCGTTTCATGGCGCACTCCGAGCAGCTTTTCCTTTATTTCGTTTGCGTATGACACGACCCCGCCGAAAAATACCGCAGAAACGCCGGCAAGATCGGTCACTGTTTTGGCAATCTGCCCTCCCGTGCACGATTCGGCTGTGCAGAACACCTCTCCGCGCGCTTTCAGCGTTTCGACAATTTTCTTTACATATTCGACATTATCCGACATAATTCAAAACCTCGGTTCAATGATTTTGCGGAAATAATCCTGCTGTCATGCAGAGTATACATCTTTCGACGCACTTCGACAAAGTCCGACGTCATCCGACAGCAAATCAGTCCTCATAAAGCGGATACTTCTTGCAGATTTTATCAACCTCCGAGCGGATATAGTCCGCGGAGTTTTCAAAATCGAAGGTCGCGAGGGCGACGAGCTTTCCGATGAGGGTGAAATCCTCCTCGCAAAGTCCTCTTGTTGTTGCCGCAGGCGTACCGAGACGGATACCGCTTGTGACAAACGGACTTTCCGGATCGCCCGGAACGGCATTTTTGTTGCACGTTATGCCGACCTCGTCAAGACGGTGTTCGAGCTCCTTGCCAGTCACGCCCGTGCCGATGAGGTTTACAAGGACGAGATGATTGTCCGTTCCGCCCGTAACGAGCGAAAATCCCTCGGCTACAAGCGACTTTTCAAGCGCTTTTGCATTCTTTATTATGCGACTCTGGTAGTCCCTGAATTCGGGCTTGAGCGCCTCTCCGAAGCATACGGCTTTCCCCGCGATTATATGCATAAGCGGGCCGCCCTGCGTGCCGGGGAAGATTGCCTTATCTATCTGTTTTGCAAGCTCTGCTTTGCAAAGTATCATTCCGCCGCGAGGGCCGCGGAGGGTTTTGTGAGTCGTTGTCGTGACGACGTCCGCATAGGGGAAGGGCGAGGGGTGAAGTCCTGCCGCAACGAGTCCAGCGATATGCGCCATATCGACCATGAAATAAGCGCTGACGTCCTTTGCCGTCTTTGAAATTCTCTCAAAATCAATCGTTCTCGGATATGCCGACGCGCCCGCAACTATCAGCTTCGGGTGACATTCGTGCGCCAGACGGTCGATTTCATCGTAATCTATGCGTCCCGTCTCCGCGGAAACGCCGTAAGGAACGAAATTATAATACATTCCCGACATATTGACGGGGCTGCCGTGCGTAAGGTGTCCGCCCTCGGCAAGGCTCATTCCCATGACGGTATCGCCGGGCTTGAGGAGTGCAAAATAAACCGCAAGGTTTGCCTGCGCGCCGCTGTGCGGCTGGACGTTTGCATGCTCTGCGCCGAAGAGCGCCTTCGCGCGGTCTCTCGCTATGTTTTCAACGACGTCAACGCAGGCGCAGCCGCCGTAATATCTCTTTCCGGGGAAGCCCTCGGCATATTTGTTCGTCAGTATCGATCCCATCGCCGCCATAACGGGTTCCGAAACGAAATTTTCCGAGGCGATCAGCTCAATTCCCCTTCTCTGACGGAGAAGCTCCGCCTCCATTGCCGCCCCGACCTCGGGATCGTAATTTTTAACTATTTCTATATTTTTCTCTGCCATAAAGCACCCCCGTGTGTGTTATTTATGATTATGATATCATACCTCCGCCGATTTATCAAGCCCGCCCGCCAAAAAATACTTGATAAAACCGTATTCACGTGATATAATATTCCTGTTACACGAAAATGATTTATCGGTCATCCCGTAAACATAAAAATCATCCGCAGAGGAAGGGAAAAATGGCAAATCAGAAAAACATACGCAACTTCTCAATAATAGCCCATATAGACCACGGCAAGAGCACCCTTGCGGACAGGCTTCTCGAAAAGACGCAGAGCGTTTCTTCGCGCGAGATGGAGGAGCAGCTTCTTGACAATATGGATATTGAGCGCGAAAGAGGAATAACGATAAAAGCCCGCGCCGTCAAGATGAATTATCACGCAAAAAACGGCGAGGACTATGAATTCAACCTTATCGACACCCCCGGACACGTCGACTTCAATTACGAGGTCTCCCGCTCCCTTGCCGCCTGCGAGGGCGCGCTGCTCATCGTTGACGCAACGCAGGGCATCGAGGCGCAGACGCTCGCGAACACATATCTCGCTCTTGAAAACGACCTTGAAATCATCCCCGTCATAAACAAAATCGACCTCCCCTCCGCAGATATTGAAGGCACAAGAAATGAAATCGAGGATGTCATCGGCATTCCCGCGGAGGACTGCCCCGCCGTTTCCGCAAAAACAGGGCAGAATATCGAGGACGTGCTTGAAAAGATAGTAAGTGACATTCCCGCACCCAAGGGCGACCCCGAAGCACCGCTCAAATGCCTGATTTTCGATTCGTATTACGATTCGTACAGAGGCGTTGTCGTAAATGTGCGCGTTGCGGACGGCAAAGTCCGCATAGGGACAAAGATAAAAATGATGAACACGGGCGCGATATTCGACGTAACCGAGGTCGGATATATGTCCGCCTTCGGGCTTGTCCCCGCAAAGGAGCTTGCGGCGTGCGAGGTCGGATATATAACGGCGAGCATAAAGAACGTTTCCGATACGCGCGTCGGCGATACGGTCACAGAGGTTGACAATCCGACGGCGATTCCCTTTGAAGGCTTCAAAAAGGCACAGCCGATGGTCTTTGCCGGAATTTATCCAGCAGACGGCGCAAAATATCCCGATCTTCGGGATGCGCTGATGAAGTTGCAGCTAAACGACGCCGCCCTGACCTTTGAGCCGGAGACGAGTATTGCTCTGGGCTTCGGTTTCCGTTGCGGATTTTTGGGTCTGCTTCATATGGAAATCATCGAGGAGCGCATAGAGCGGGAGTTCAATCTCGACCTTGTCACAACCGCGCCGAGCGTTATTTATAAAATTACAACCAAGGACGGCGTAACCTCTTATATAGACAACCCCGCCGTGTATCCCTCGCCGGATGAAATATCTGTCGCCGAGGAGCCGATAGTTTCCGCAAGCATAATCGTCCCTTCCGAGTTTGTCGGCGGGATTATGGAGCTTTGCAAGGACAGACGCGGCGTATTCATCGATATGAAATATATCGATAAAACGAGGATGGAGCTGCATTATACGCTCCCGCTCAACGAAATCATTTATGACTTCTTCGACGCGCTCAAAAGTCGCTCAAAGGGCTATGCTTCCCTCGACTATGAATTCAAGGGCTATGCGGAGAGCAAGCTCGTCAAGCTCGATATTCTTCTCAATATGGAGGTTGTCGACGCGCTTTCGTTCATTGTTCACGCAGACAAGGCGTATGCAAGGGGCAGAAAGATTGTCGAGGCGCTTAAAGATAATATCCCCCGCCAGCTCTTTGAGGTACCGGTTCAGGCGGCTGTCGGAGGAAGAGTCATCGCAAGAGAGACCGTCAAGGCTATGCGCAAGGACGTGCTTGCCAAATGCTACGGCGGCGACATAACAAGAAAAAAGAAGCTGCTTGAAAAGCAGAAAGAGGGCAAAAAACGTATGAGAAAGCTGGGCTCTGTCGAAGTCCCGCCGGAAACGTTTATGGCTGTTCTCAAACTCGGAGACGACGAATAAAAAAGGAGGAAACGGAATATGAAATCGCTCGGAATATATGTTCATATCCCTTATTGCGCCAAAAAATGCGCCTATTGCGATTTTTATTCCGTTCCGTCGTGCGAAACGTCGAAGGCATATTGCCGCGCGCTTATAAAGCAGATTGAAAGTTACGGAAAAAAAGCGGCGGGATATATCGTCGATACAATATATATCGGCGGAGGAACTCCGTCATATATAGACGCAGAAGACATTTTTGACGTAATCGGCACGATAAGAAGGACGTTCAACGTCGATAAAAACGCAGAAATTTCCATGGAGGCAAACCCCGGCACCCTTGACGGCGACAAGCTCGCGGTTTACAGGAGCGCGGGGATAAACCGTCTCAGCCTCGGACTTCAGAGCGCCCATAACGACGAGCTGAAAACGCTTTCCCGCATACATACGTATGAGGATTTTGAAAGCTCGTTCCTCCTCGCCCGCCTTGAGGGGTTTGATAATATAAACGTTGATATTATGTATGCCCTGCCGGGTCAGACGCCGGAAAAGCTGGCTGAAACAATCGAAACTGTCACCGCGCTTTCTCCGGAGCATATCTCTTTTTACGGGCTGAAAATTGAGGAAAACACACCCTTTGCGTATAATAAAGCCATATCCGAAAGTCTGCCGGACGAAGAAGCTCAATACAAAATGTATATGGATTCGGCAAAGACGCTTGAAGAGCGGGGATACCGCCAATATGAGATAAGTAACTTTGCAAAAGACGGATATGCATGTCGTCATAATATGAAATATTGGAAATGTAATGACTATCTCGGCTTCGGCACGGCGGCTGCGTCGTTCTTTGAGGGGCGGCTCTTTTCGCAGGTGAAAAATATAGATTATTTCATTGAGGATCCGCTTTCCGTTTTTCTCATCGACAGTACGGAGGAAATAACGCCGAAAAAGTTTGAAACGCAATATGTTATGCTCGGTTTCCGCCTTTCGGAAGGAATTTCCCTCGGCGAATACAGGCTCCGTTGTGGCGGCGACTTCATCGCAAAATACGGCGAAAGATTAAAGCCGTTTCTTGAAAAGAAGTTGGTTGTCAAAACGTCCGGCGGTTTTAAGCTCTCCCGCAGGGGTATGCTCGTTTCAAACTATATTCTCAGCGAAATTCTTGATTTTGACGAAGATTGACTTTATTCTTTCTTGACAAATCGTTTCTTTTATGATATAATCTTATCCGCTGTGAAAACAGCGGTATATACGGAGAGGTATCGAAGTGGTCATAACGGGGCTGACTCGAAATCAGTTTGCGCGAAAGCGCACAAGGGTTCGAATCCCTTCCTCTCCGCCAAATGGGAATAATAC
>DHMB01000044.1:25401-53615 GCA_002405565.1 Clostridiales bacterium UBA4653 | reverse complement strand
TCTTTTCAAAGAAAAGTACGGTTAGTTTTTAGGGATATAGATTGTCAGAACATCCGAGAGGGCTTTCATTTCGCTGTCCGAAAGGTTCGGGTTGCCCATTTTTGCAATGTTGAACGCGCGATAATTGAACTGTCCCCACCAATTTCTGTCGACAATGACGACCTCTGTCACAACATTTGCAGGGCGGGAGGACGTCTTCCGGTCAAGCGCAGTCCATCCGTCCGGACGGTACTGATAGCCTGATTTTATAACGATTATCGAGCCTTCGGGAATATCGCTTTTCGAGAAGATTTTCGTCGTTGCAAACTGACTTATGTTCGCCGCTGTCGATCCGTTTGCACGGCTGACGATTGTTCCGGGCGTTGCGCTTGTGGAATTGTAATAAGCATAGTACGTTATGTCGAGTTCGAGCTTGGTATACTTTGAAAGGTCGATTTTTGAAAGGTCGACTTCCTCCGGCTTTTCCTTTTCAACCTTCGGAACGTAAACGCGGATGACCTTTGAAAGAGAAGTCATTTCCTCATCCGAAAGATCGGGCGTACCCACCTTTGAAACGTTGAACGCGCGGAATTTGAAATCATTCCACCAGCTGTCTGTGACATAAGCGACATTTTCGGAGGTTTCCGCGGGGCGCTTTGAGTTCGGCGTGCCGACATAGGCATTCGACCAGCCCTCGGGGCGGTACTGATAGCCCTCGTCGATTATTATCACACTTCCGACGGGAAGCTCATCCTTCGGGATGACTCTTGAAGCCGCGTATTTTCCGACGTTCTCGTCATTGACGCCGGCGATTTTGCTCTGAATTTTCATTCCCGCCATTCTGGAATAATAATATGAATAAGGAACAAGGTCAAGCTCGATTGCCGTGAACTTTTCGGGGTCGAGACCGAGCTTTTCAAGATCGGCTTTCTTTTGCGCCTTGTCAGCGTCGTTTACGACTGTCGACGGTGTAACCTCAAACGGGTATGCGCAGGCGTAATTTACGGCTTCCTTTGCAGCGTTGACCGTTGCGCTGCCGAAAACGTAACCGTAGTCGGCGGGGATATAAGTTATGTCCGAAAGGTCGGCTCCCGTCAGGGCTTTGAGCCATGTCAGCGCCGCAGTGTATCTGCCAGCGTCGTATGAAAGGTGATAGCCGTCGCGCGTGACGTTGTCGCCGATGAAGCTCGTGCGCAGGTTCTGAATTGCCGTGCCGGAGGGAATTACTCCGTCGAAGTCGTCTGCGTGCTTTTGCAGGATTGCGCTCTGAACGCTGTTGCAAATGCTTTTATACATTGCCGACTGACTGTTGCCGTATTTTGCAAAGTCAGCGTGACCGGAGCCGGTCTGATATGCCCATGTCATGTGCCAGACGAGCTTTGCATTCGGGCGAACTTTTTTGACCGTCTGAATTATTGTCGAGAGATACGGCTCGTATGAGCTTTCAAGTCCGCTGTAACCGCTCGCCTGCTGAATGGTTATACAGTCCCAATCCGCATATTTGAGCCCCTCGGCGATAGTTGCGTTCTTGCGGCTTGACCATTTGCCGTCTTTGTTTGTATAGAATTCGTATGCGGCTTTGCCTGTTCCGATGTTGTTTGCATGGGTTTCGAGCGTGCAGCCGCCGATATAAAGATTGCCGAGGACGATATCGGTGTATCCGGCGTCTTTGGCAAGCCCATAGAGATACTGCATTGCATCGACGGAGAAGCTGTTGCCGATTGCGAGAACCTTGAATGACTTTCCTTCCGGAAGGATTGCCGGCTTTTCGATTATCGGCTTTTCCGTTGTCTGAGCCGATGTCGTTTCGGCAGAGGTCGACGTTTCCTTCGAAGTTGACGTTGTTTCCGTCTGCGCGGGCTCCGTTGTTGACTGCGACGTCGCCGTCGACGCCGCAGGAGTTGTTTCCGTACCGGATGAAGTGCTTGTTGTTCCGCTTACGCTTGTGCCGCAGGATATGAGCGCCGCGACGGAGCAGAGCACAGCCGCAATCATGATAAGCGATAATATCTTCTTCATTTTGTCCCCCTGAAACAAATGCCGTCGTTCCCGACGGCATTTGCTGAATTATTGTTTACTGTTCTTCTTTTTTCTTTCCGATGACAAGCGCCGCGCCGATCACTCCGATCATTGCAAACGAAGCGCCGACTCCGATTACGGAGCCGCACCCGCCGGAGGATTTTCCGTCCGTCGTTGTTTCCGTGCCGGAGGTGCTCTCGGGAGATGTTACGGATGTTGTTTCCGTTACGGTTGTTGTCGTTGTTGCGGGTTCATCGCCTTCCCATCTTGCATAGACGGTGACTGTGCCGGCGTCATAGATGGGTTCGTCAAAGACAAATTCCGTTGTGAACTGCGGATCTGTATACCAGCCGATGAAAGCCTTTCCGTTGTTGTCCTCAAGCACGGGCTGTGTGAACGATTCGCCGGTCTTTATAGCGAAAACTTCGTATTTTGCTTTTGCGTTGACGATCTTGAGAGTTACGGAATCCTCATTTGCAATCCATCTCGCATAGAGGTATACGGGCTCGCAATCGTCCTTTGTCGTCGCCATGTTGTATGGCTGCGTGCAGTCGACGTCATAATACCAGCCGCCGAACTTTTCAAGGCTCTTTTCCATGGGGAAGCTGTATTTCAGCGTTTCTCCGCACTTGACCGTCACTTCATACGGTCTGTTTGCCGCGGTCATGCCTTTGTAGAGGTAAACGGAATAGTCGTCAGTTCTGACCTTTGGCGGAGCCTTTGTATAGAGCTTGAGCTCTCGGACGGCTTCGCCGTTCGAGCCCTTTGCCGTGATCTTTGCGTAATATGTCGACTTGCTGTCAAGTCCGGAGAAATCAAACGAGAACGAGCCGTCTTCCTCGGGCTTTGCATAAAGCGTTTCAACGGGGCTTGAATAGTCGGACTTCTTCGAAACAACTGCCGTTATCATGTTGAGAGTGCCGGCGTTGAGACTCGTTACCTTACCGGATATGGACGCTGAATCGACTGTTGTGTCATATGAGAACTTGAAGTCAACGGGAACTTTTACAGTGCCTGTGACCTTTATCTGCATTTCGTTTCCGACCTCGGAGAGCATTTCGATTTTGAGATTGAACTGCGCCGCCTGCTCTTCGGTGAGAAGAGTATACCACGTGTCAGAGCCTACGAATTTGAAGCCGTGACTGTCAAAGAGGTTTTTGCCCTCCTTGCTGCTCCATGTGTCATAAACGTTGCCGCCGGTGCTGCCGTTCGGATAAAGCGGAGTCAGACCCGGAGCATGGGGCGAACCGTTTGTATAGCAGTTCGGAACCGTAAACGAATTCATAATCGACTCGTCGACGTGCCATATCTGAATACCCTTTGCGGCGCCGGGAATGGCGTCATAGCTTGAAGCGTCCTTTGTGTATCTGTTTTCTATGAGATAATATTCCTTCGGGTTTGCCGTGCTTATCTTGATGATGTTGTATTCGCCCTTGTCGCTTTCGCGCGAATAAAGGGTGTAGGTTCCGTCCTGCGCAACCTCGGCTTTCTCAAAGCCATACTGGAGGAGATAATAAGGGTCGATTGCCGCAGGCGCTTCGCCCTCTCTTACGCCCTTGAGCTTTCCGAGCGCCGATCCGCCGCCCTGAAGAGCGATATCGCCGGGGCCGCCGCACCAGGAAACGTTCGTTCCTCTTGTGTAGAGGTCGTTTGCACCGAGAACGTGACCGAGCTCGTGCGCTATCGTTCCGAAGCCGATGGGCTTGCCGTCATAGCTCATTTCGCCGACTCCGCAATATTTTGCCTCGTCCTGACGAGCCATGACACGTACTCCGTCTATGGTTGCGTACCAGTCGGTGCCGGGGCTCTGGAAGCTGTGCACGCCCCAAACGTTATAGCCTGTGGGTGAATAGTCAATCTTCGTGCTGCGTCCGCCGCAGATATAGACGACCGTGAGCTCTTCCCAGCTGAGACCGCCGTTGCCGTCGGTATCGTATTTTGCAAAGTCAACGTATTCAGCCGCCGCCTGGAGAGCGGGAATTCTTGCCGCGCCGATTGAAGCGGGTTGACCGCTGAGCGCGCCGGGGTGCTGCATGTTGAGCGTTACGTAAACAATGCCGTTGTTTTCTTCGCCGTATGTCTCTTCGACAGGCTCCCACCAGAAGTTGCCCTTGGACATGAGCTTGAAATAATTCTTCATTGTGTTGCCTTCGTCGCCGAAGAGAGACTGCGCCCAATAGGATTCCTCCGAATGAGCCCACTGCTCCTTGAAAGCGTCCGAAGAGCTTACCGTTGTGTTCTTGCCTTCCTCGTAAGCGTCTTTTCCGTCGCCGTCGGCGTCGAAATTGATGACTATTACGAGGAGCGGGATGGGCTTATAGCCTTCATATCCGCTTTTGATTTCGGTATAGTTGTATTCTGCCATGGCGTCTGCCGCGGAAACCGTCATAAACGCCGCGCAGAGCACGAATGCGACAGCAACGATAACCGATAAAGCTTTTTTAAGCATAGTGCTTTCCTCCTGTATTATAAAACTCTTTTATAAAGTCTGAATAATTATATCACAGTTATGCATATAAATGCAATCGTCAAATTGATAATATTTTGAGAATATTTTGTTGCGTTTCATACAAAAAAACGCCCGTATCCGACATTTTCCGTCGGACGGGCATTTTCTTTTTATGCAATCATTTCCAGAGCTTTGCGGGATAGTTTCCGAGGGCGCGCTGTTCTTTTATAAAGCGCGAAAACGCCTCGCTGTCGTCGCGATATGTAACGCCCATCCATTTTGAAGGCGTTTCATAGAGCCGGACGTCACATTCGCCGCTTTCGATGAGCGTCTGAACGGCTGTGGGAAGATAGAATTCGCATTTTGAAAGGTCGCTTTCGTTTTTGCGGAGGAATTCCTCAAACTGCGCCTCCAGCTTGCCCGTAAACGAAGGGGTGAAGCCGAAGCAGTTCATCGAAACGGTGCAGTCGAGAGGGAGAACGGTCTTTGAACCGTCGTCCTCGGTGTTTACGGCAA
Organism: Clostridiales bacterium UBA4653; assembly: GCA_002405565.1. GTDB lineage: Bacteria > Bacillota > Clostridia > Oscillospirales > CAG-272 > CAG-841. The sequence continues at coordinate 48,652 of DHMB01000044.1, read as the reverse complement.
CATCGCCTTCGCGCGCGATTTTCGTCTTTTCGTCGAGCGAAACGAGGTAGCCACCTTCCGCTTTGCATATGCCTCTCGAAACGGTGCCGTTTTCGCTGAGAGTGTTTTTCAGCTTGTATGCGACGGAGCAGTAATGCGCTTTTTCGTCGTCCTTTGCCGTTCTGAGGAAGTCCGCAAGTATGCGGAAGGTTTCGAAACCGTAAAAGTCGTCCGCGTTGACAACGCCGAAATTATCGCCGACGTCGCCCGCGCACATAATCGCCTGCGCCGTGCCCCAAGGCTTCTTTCTGCCTTCGGGGAAGGTGAAGCCCTGCGGCAGGTCGAACGTCTGATAAACATATTCGACCTTGATTCCGCTTCCGCGTATTCTTGAGCCGATAGTTTCTTCAAAAATTTCCTCATGTTCTTTTCTTATTATAAATACCACGCGGTCAAAGCCGGCGCGAACTGCGTCGAACACCGTAAAGTCGATGACAAATTCTCCGTTTTCCGTGAGCGGGGTGAGCTGTTTTATGCCGCCGAAGCGACTTCCCATTCCTGCTGCGAGTATGACAAGGGTCATAATGAAACCTCCGTAAAGATATTTTTCGGGTGTAATACGTATTGTATCATATGCGAAAGGATTTTTCAAGTGAGAATATTGCAATGATTTATTGCATAATGATAAGCAGAACTTTACCTGGGGGTGATATTTTGAAGAAAACCGCTTTTTTGCTTTTGCTTGCGGTTATTATGCTCTTTTCCGCGTCATGCGCACAGACGCCGGATATGATTGGGCTGCTTTCGTATCAGAACACGGATTTTTCCGCTGTGCTCCGCGCGGATGACGGCAGGGAATATACCGTCGGAAGAGCCGGCGGGAAAACGGAAGTTTCTGTCGGCGGCGCAGTGTACGTCCCGACGGAAAACGGCGCGACGCTCACGCTCTGCGGGCTCCGGACAGAGCTTCTGGCGCTGCCGCCCGCAATCGTAGCGGCAATCGCCGTATTTTCGTTTGATACCGAAAGCACATGGAAAATCGAACGGTCGACCGTCGGCGGGGCGGACGTCTATATCTGCCGCTCGGATGAGGGAAGCGTTTATATCGACGCCGGCTCGCTTTTCCCGTGCCGCGCGGAAAAGGACGGAAAAATATTCGATATAACGTCATTTGAAGTAATAAAAAAAGCTCCCGCGGAATAAACATTCCGTGAGAAACTCAAAGGAGGAGATATTATGTTCATATACACAATGCGCGCGCAGACGATAAAATTCATAGCCGCCGTGGTGCTTGCAATCGGCGCGATGATAACCCTCGTCGCGCTCATCCCGACATATGACGTTTCGGCGTCGGCAAAGGGCACAAATTATTCGGGGGTATATTCAAACAGCGACAGAATAGCCTTCATTTCCGCCCTCGGATGGAAGGTTGACGAGAACCCGATTGAAGAGGTTCAGGTGACCGTCCCCGCCGAGTTTGACACGGTCTATGCGGGCTATAACGAAATGCAGAAGGAGCAGGGACTCAGCCTTGCGCCCTATAAGGGCAAGGAAGTGACGAGGTATACATATAAGGTCACAAATTACGAGGGCTATGAGGGCGAGGTCTATATAAACCTTCTGGTTTACAGGAGCAAAATAATAGGCGGAGACATATGCTCCGCCGATAGCTCCGGATTTGTTCACGGCTTTTCAAAGGACGTAAAATATAACGCCTGAGCCGTCAGTTGTCGCTGTGATAGCGACGGAATTCGCTTCTTCTGCGTTTGACCCACGCGACAAAAGCGTCCAGCGCTTCATCGCTTATCATGCGCACGTCGTAATAGGTTGAATAGAAGCTGGTGAACGAGTCGCCGTGATATTTTGTCATGAAGTCTTTGGTGACGAATTCTATGTAATCCGCTTTTTTGATGAGCGGATAATAATAACGCATTTTGCCCTTCTTTTCGGAATAGACAAAGCCCTTTTCGGCAAGGCGTGTGAGCATTGTTATGAGGGCGGGAACGGGCCATCCGCGTTCCGTGCCGAGCTGCTCCATTATCATCGTCGTTGTGACGGGAGGGGTATTGTCCCAAACGACCTTCATTACGTCAAATTCTGTATCCGGAAGCTTTTTCACTGAAAAGTTCACTCCTAACTGAAATCAAAAATGCGCACCTGCGACTGAAAAAATGTACGTTTGTATTATACAGGAGTATAACATAAAAGTCAATGATTTTGCGATATTTTTTGCGAAAAAACGAAAAAAACTTTGCCGAAAATGCGAAAAAACACGTGATTTTGCCCCAAAATGACATTGAAAAACATGAAAACCGCCGCTTCTGCGGCGGTTTTCTGTTTTTTGCCCTGCGCAACGGCGGATTTTGTAAACTTTTCACTCAGTTTGTGCTTAAAATTGACGATTGCCCGAAAAGTATTGCCAAATTGTGAATATGAAGATAGAATTGTTTACAGCAAGACTACTTAAATTTATTTTTCGGAGGTTACCAAAATGAAAGACGAAGAAAAAAGGAAAAAAGAGGAAACGGGGGGGGTAAAAAGTAAGCTCTCGAGCTTTTTTGCCGACTTCAAAACTTATTTCAAGAGAATCAAAACTCCTATAAAGAAACCCGAAGACGCAGCACCGATTATTGCCGAGACGAAAAGGTATATAATTGTGGCGTTTGCTCTGGGAATTCCCTTTGCCGCTCTCGGAACACTTCTTGGAGAAAAGGTTGCGCCGGCTCTTGAAGCGCTGTCGCTTGTGGCGGTTGCTTTGTGGGCGTTCGGCGGTTATCTGTGTATTTTGCACAGCGGCATGAAAAGGTGCGTAAAGAGACTCGAAAATCTCACCTGTGACAAATGCGGAGCAAAGCTCGGCGATATTGATCACACGACCTATGAGGAGGTTTCGCGCAGATGGGAGCGCTCCGATAGCTCTGATCAGTCAAAATATACCTTAAAGGTCACAGTTAAATTCACATGCGTGTGCCCGGAATGTGGAGCCGTGAAAACCTTCATGGAAACGCTTCGCTCGGGTGCGATTGTCGTATCGAGTACATCGCTCAATGACGATGTTATGCCGACAAGCAAGCTTGTTGAGGACTACCTCGGCGGACTTATCCATATGTGACATTGTTGTTTTTCAACAAGCCATCAAGAAAGACATCTCCTGCAAAATACCCCCCGTTTGCGGAAAATGTAATTATGCACCCGCGGTCTTTCCCGCGGGCGCGTTTTTTTGCCTGCGGGAAACATTTCCGGATTTTCTTTGTGTAAATATTGTTTTTATCCTGTGTCGAATATTGACTTTTTGTAAACAACGATGTATAATTATAGCCGTATAAACCAACGGAGGAATTTCATATGCTCACGGAATTCGGTAAGCTTTTAAGAATAATCAGAATAAACTCGGGAGATTCGTCAAGGGAAATGGCAAGAAAGCTCGGCTTTTCACCTTCGTATCTTTCCGCAATAGAAAGCGGGAAGCGCAACGTCCCGACGGATATGGAAAAGCTGCTTTCAAAATCGTATCCGCTCTCGCAGACCGACCTTGAAAAGCTGCGCGCGGCAATGTTCGCTTCGAGCGATACCGTCAAGATAAACCTCACGGACTTTGCCGAAAAGAAACAGAGAGTTATCATGGCAATCGCGCAGGACGATATTTCGGACAATGTGCTCGACGAAATAAGCGACCTGATATTCAGACACGGAAAGGACGCGGAAGATGAGTGATAAACAGAACGTTCCTTCCGCTTTGCCGGAGTTTTCGTTCGGCTTCGGGAACGTATGCGTTCAGATGAGGGAAGAAGAGGGAGCGCCGAAAGAAGAGGTGTTTCTCGGGCTCAGCGGAACGTATACGTTGAGTATAAAAAACAATGATGTTTTCCGTCGCCGTTTTTCCGGCAAGGACGGGACGAAAAAGCTCAGAGCGGCAACCTTGCCGATAATAAAAAAGGTCGGCGAGGAGGTTCTCCGTAAATATGCGGCGGGCGACGGGGTATATTCTTCGGATATAAAGTCTTATGCGGAGCCGGTAAGCCGGGCAATTTATGACGGGCTTTGCGCGGGCGGGGAGCTTTCCGCTCTCGGGCTCGGAATTTCGGGCGTTAACGTAAACAATATCATCTCAAGAAACAGTGACGCGCCCGTTACATACACATTGCAGAAGCGCGGCATTTCTCCCGTATGGAAAATTGTTTCGGGGGCTGTTGTCTGTTTTGCCGTCGGGGCGGTGATTTCGCTTATGATGAGCAAAATCGGAACGGGAGAAAAGCGGACGGAATCCCCTTTTGAATCGTTTTCGGAGACGACCCCGCAGGTGACTGTCGCGCCGACCGGAGTATCGACCGATAAAGAGACCTCGATATCAACATCAACAAAAGCCGAGCCTGTCGTCACGACGTCGACGTCGGCGACAACGACCGAAAAGCGTACAGAGCCTGCCGAAACCTCTTCAAAACCGACAAAAGAACATTTTGAAGGCGATGAATTTGAATATAACGATATGAAAGTCCGCATTGCGGGCGGCAGGTGCATTATAGAAAAATACACCGGAGACGCCGCCGAGGTCTATATTCCGGACGAAATAGACGGTTATGTTGTGTACCGCCTTGATGAGGGGGCGTTTTTCAGTTGCGTTTCTCTCGAAAAAGTACGTCTGCCGGAAACGCTCACCGAAATAGGGCAGAGCGCGTTTCATTTTTGCACATTCCTTAAGGAAATAACTATTCCGGACGGAGTGAAATCGATTATGCATTCCGCTTTTGCTTATTGTTCTTCTCTGGAAGAAGTTGTCGTTCCGGATTCCGTTGTGGAGATGGGAAACTGCGTGTTTATGCACTGCACATCTCTCAAGCGCGCCGTGCTCGGTGGAAATTACGACAATTTTGACAACGTATTTTTAGATTGTACCAATCTCAGTTACGTTGAACTTCCTGAGGGAATCAAGCTTCTGGACGGCTTCCGCTGCTGCAGTTCGCTCGAAGAAATACGTATTCCGACTACCGTCAGATTTATCCGCAGTGTGGCATTTACGGACTGTACAAAGCTCAAATATGTCTATATTCCTGGTAAAGTGGTCGTCGAATCCGACGCTTTTGCCGGTTGTGGCGCGATAACCTTTTATGTTTACGGGGATGAAATTCCGGAAGGCTACGGAAAAGGCTGGATGCCGGAGGGGTCGACAGTCCTTCTTGCGAAGGAGGCTGAATGATGGGACACTTGTCATGCCCTGTGTGCGGCGGGGAAAACGTAATTGAAATATCAAAAAAGACGTATCGCTGCAACTGTTGTGATTCATTTTTTTCATGGAAGGAAGAAAAGCCGCGCATAAAATCGACGGCGGATATATATAAGTCGTCAATCGAAAGCGTTCTTGAAATAAGCGGGATTACGGACGGGGAAGAGCTTTGCGGCACGGGCGTGATTATTTCGTCGCGCGGATATGTTGTGACGAATTATCATATTGTCGGCAAGGGGCTTCCCGAAGAAAACGGCGTTAAAAACTTCTGCGATATGATAGTCGCCGGCAGACGTCCGCAGGAAATGCTTTTCAAAGCAGAACCGATATACAGCGATCCGCTCATGGATCTTGCACTTCTTTATTGCAGTGACGCCGTCGGCGCAAAACCGCTTGTGCTCTCGCGGTGCGAAGTCAAAACGGGAGAAAAAATCTGCGTCATCGGAAACGGCAAAGGGGAAGGGCTGAGCGTTGTTGACGGAATCATCAGCGATACGCAGAGAAAAATCGGTCATCGCAGTCTTATGATGATCTCTGCCCCCGTAACAATGGGTTATTCGGGTGGGCCGGTTTTCAATTCATCGGGCGACTTCATCGGGGTTGTGACGGGAGGAAGGGAAGACGCCATGGCAATGAATTATGCCATTCCCTCCGCCACGATAAGAAAATTCCTCTCGGACGCAAAGAAAGCAAAATCCGGACTTGAATTTTGATATGAAAACAAAAAATCGCCCCGATGGGGCGATTTTGTTTTGACATTCGATTAGTCTGTTACGAAAGGAATGAGCGCCATATGACGAGCTCTCTTTATAGCGATTGTGAGCTCTCTCTGGTGCTTTGCGCAGGTTCCTGTAACTCTGCGGGGCAGAATCTTGGAACGCTCGGAAATATACTTTCTGAGCTTTGCAACGTCCTTGTAATCAATGCTTTCCGCGTGCTCTTCGCAGAAAATGCAGACTTTCTTTCTTCTCTGGTGAGCAGCGGGGCGGGAAGACTTCTGAACTTCTCTATCCATGACCTATAAAACCTCCTTATAGAATGTGTTGACCCTGTCAGAACGGCAGGTCGTCGTCGCCGGCAACCTCTTCAAATTTAGCGGCGTCGGCTGTTCCCGCGGAAAATGCGGGAGCCTGATAATCATCGGCTTTGGGGGCGGAATCGCTCTTTCTTTCAACGAAGCTTGCTTCATCGGCAACAACTTCCGTCACATAACGTTTTGTGCCGTCCTGAGCGGTATAGCTTCTCGACTGGAGCGAGCCGCAGATGCATATGGCGCTGCCTTTTCTGAAATATTTGGCTATGAATTCGGCAGTCGATCTCCACGCAACTATGTTGATAAAATCGCTCTGGGACTGTTCGCCCTGACGCTGAAATCTTCTTGTAACACCGATTGAAAACGAAGTAACGCTGACGCCCGAGGGGGTCTGTTTGAGCTCCGGATCGGCTGTGAGATGACCTATCAGTATAACCTTGTTAAGACTTGCCATATTGACCTCCGATTAAAGTTTGATTGTGAGATAACGCATTACGCCTTCTGTGATGTTGAATACACGGCTGAGCTCTTCGGAGAATTCCGCGCCTGCTGTGTAATTAACAAGGACGTAATAACCCTCTGTCATATCGTTGATAGGATATGCGAGCTTGCGTTTACCCCATTCTTCGATCTTTTCGATCGTGCCGTTAGCTTCGATGAGCGATTTGAACTTTGCAACAACAGCTGCTGTTGCCTCCTCGCTTACGGAGCAGTCAACGATGAACATCGTTTCATAGGACGAGAGAATTTTTTCCATTGTGATTGCACCTCCTTCTGGACATAAGACCGGAGCATGAAACAGATTTGCGTCCGGTAAGGAGAAAAAACGCAAAAATATATGTTGCGCTCTTTTCCGAGTAGATATTATATCATCATAAAAACGATTTGTCAATCAAAATATTTAATTAGTTGCGAAAAATCCAAAAAAACTCTTGATTTTTCTTTTCGGATGTGATAATATACTTACACCGCTGTTGTGCGGTACGTTTGAAAATATATGTTTTCGCACCGAAATACTAAACTCGGCGGATGGTGCGGAGGCGTGATAATTGCCGCCGGAACGGGAGATTTTTTATAATGACAGTAGTTCAGTACATTCTTGGCGCGGTGCTCATCGTCTGCGCAATATTCCTCACGGTAGTCGTTCTTTTCCAGGATAAGTCGAAGGGACTTTCCGGTGCGATCGGCGGCGGTAACAGCTCCTCCGAAACATATTTCGGAAAAAACAAGGGCTCTTCCAAAGAAAAGAAGCTCTCCAAGCTCACAACGATCGTTTCAATCGTTTTCGTTGTTCTCGTTCTTGTGACATTCCTTTTCTGCACGAAGTAATAAAAACGAAACTATGAAAAACCGTCCTTTTCGGGCGGTTTTTTTAATTATTTTACAATTTGTTATTTATTTTTGCGCTCGACTGTGATAAACTCTATATATTAAACGTACTATGAAAGGCAAACAGATGAGCAAAAAAACAAAAGAGCCGGACGCTCTTGCCTGCCGGAGAAACAAAGTCGGCGGTCAGGCGGTGCTTGAAGGCGTTATGATGAAAAGCGGAGAGAGAGTCTGCATTGCAGTCCGCAAGCCGGACGGGTCAATCGGCAAACGTACGGACTCGTTTGTCTCCGTCAGAAAAAAGCATAAATTTCTCAATATACCCATTCTTCGCGGGGCGATAAACTTCGTTGAAATGATGAAGCTGTCGTTTTCGACTCTTTCAATATCGGGCGAGATGCTTGGCACGGAGGAAGAAGAGACAAAGTTTGAAAAATGGCTGAGGGAGAAGTTCGGTAAGTCCATAATGGTTGTGATTATGCCGATTTCGATAATCCTTGCGCTTGCGCTGTCTATCGGGCTGTTTTTCCTGCTCCCGACTTATGCGACAAAGGGAATCGAATATCTTGCTGGCGCGCCGCTTGACGGTTGGCTGAAAAGCATAATTGAAGGCGTGATGAAAATAATCATCTTCATATGTTATCTGCTCCTTGTCTCGCTTATGCCGGATATAAAACGCACGTTTATGTATCACGGCTCGGAGCATAAATCGATTTTCTGCTATGAACACGGCTTGCCGCTGACTGTTGAAAATGTCAGAATTCAGAGACGTTTTCATCCCAGATGCGGAACGAGCTTCATGTTCGTTATGATACTCATCGGCGTTCTCATCGGCATACTTATCCCATGGGAGTGGGCGAATGTCGACTCAAAAATATTGAGCTCGCTTATAAGAGTCGGGATAAAGCTGCTACTTCTGCCGCTGACGTGCGGTATCGGCTATGAATTCCTTATGTATGCAGGCAAGCACGATAACGCTCTTGTCAGAATTCTCTCCGCGCCCGGTCTCTGGATGCAGAGAATAACGACAAAAGAGCCTGACGACTCAATGATGGAGGTCGCGATTGCCGCGCTCAAGGGTGCAATGCCGGATGAATTTCCGGAGGAGACGACGGAGGACGGCGCGCAGGCAGAGACCGAAGCGGAAGAGAAGCCCGGGGACGGGAACGACTCTGTCGACGGCGGAACGCCGACAAAAGACGGCGAAGAAAACGCATAAATGAAGTATTTTGAGCTTGTAAAAAAAATAAAGGATATTCTCCTGCCGACAGGCGGGGAATATGCCGGTTTTGAGGCGGAGAAAATCACGGGGATTGCCTCGGGGACGGACTCCGCCCGTCTTTTTATGATGATGAGAGAGGAAGCGCCGGATGACGTTTGCCGCGGGGCAACCGTCATAGCGGAGGAGCGGCTGACGGGCAAGCCTCTTGAATATATCACAAAAAGCGCCTGCTTTTTCGGTCTGGACTTTTATGTCGACGAGCGGGTGCTTGTTCCGAGGGCGGACACGGAGATTATCGTCGAAAAGGCGATAGAGCTGTCCGGCGGCGGAAAAATCGCCGATATATGCTGCGGCAGCGGCTGTATCGGGCTTTCCGTACTGAAAAATGTCGACGGCGCGACCGCGGATATGTTTGATATTTCGGAGGGCGCGTGCGAGGTGTCGCGGGAGAACGCAAGGCGGCTCGGGCTTTCCGGACGGGCAAATATTCTCCGGCAGGACGTTTTTTCGCCCGATTTTCTGTCGCACGGGGAGAAATACGATATAATAATATCAAACCCGCCTTATATAAGAACGGAAGTTATAGAAGGGCTTTCGGCAGAGGTGAAAAGCGAGCCGCATATCGCCCTTGACGGCGGAGACGACGGGCTCGTCTTCTACCGTCGCCTGCTTGACGTTTGCCCGAAGGCGCTCGCGGACGGCGGGGCGATAATATTTGAGATAGGCTACGACCAGGCGGCAGACGTTACGGCGGAGGCGGAAAAGCGCGGACTTTCGGGCGAGGTCTTCCGCGACTACGGCAAAAACGACCGTTGCGTCGTAATAAAAAAGTAAGATTTCGGAGGGAAATATGGACAGCAGAGCTATCGGCGTTTTTGACAGCGGACTCGGCGGTCTCTGCTCGGTGCGCGAGCTTGAAAAGCTGCTGCCGAAGGAGCGTATAATATATTTCGGCGACACGGGCAGAGTGCCTTACGGGACAAAATCCGAGGAGATAATAAAAAAATACGCTGCACAGGATGTGAGATTTTTGCTTTCGCACAACGTAAAAGCTGTGCTCGCCGCCTGCGGAACGGTCAGCTCGGTTGCGCTTGACGGACTTCGCGACGCTTTTGACGTCCCCGTTTTCGGCGTTATAGACGGGGCGGCTGAGAGGGCGAGCTCGCTGAGCAAAAACAAGAAAATCGCCGTTATAGGTACGGAAGCGACAATCGGCGCGGGCGTTTTTGAAAGACGGCTGAAGGAAAAGGGTGCGGAGACGCTCGGAGTTGCCTGCCCGCTTTTTGTGCCGCTTGTCGAATGTGGGTTTTCGTCAGACGACGAAATAACCGCTCTCGCCTGCGAAAAATATCTCGCGCCGATAAGAGATTTCGGGGCGGATACCGTGATACTCGGTTGCACGCATTTTCCGATAATCGCGGAGGCGATAGGAAAGTGTTTGCCGGGCGTAACGCTTGTCAACCCCGCAAAGGAAGCGGCAAATCTGCTTTCGGAGGAGCTGTTGCTCCGCAATATGCTCTCGCGTGACGGGGACGGCACGGAATATTACGTCTCCGACGAGCCGAAGCGCTTTGACGCCGTTGCGAAAATATTCATAGGAAGAAAAATTTCCGCAAAGAAGATTGATATTGAGAAATACTGAAACAAAAAGCCGCCCGCGGGCGGCTTTTTGAGATAAAAGATAAGAGAGAAGATCGAAGAGAAAAGGTGCGCCTGCGGCGCGATTGATTAAAAAACAGAGATGAGAAACTTACCTCTGTTTTTTTTAATTATAAAATCTGCACAAACTTACTGATAACCAAAATCTCTTTTGCCTTCTTCCTTTTCGGGCGCAAAAAAGCAAAAACAGAGATGAAAAATTATCTATGCTTGCTTATTATAAAATTTGCTCAAAACAAATAACTGAAACTTCTTTTGTCTGCTTCCTTTTAGGGTGCAAAAACAGAAATGAAGAATTATCTCTGTTTTCTTTATTTATAAAGTTTGCTCAAAACAGTTTACTGAAGCTTCTTTTGCCTACTTTTCTTTTCAAAGAAAAGTACGGTGCCTACTTTTCTTCTCGAAGAAAAGTAGGTCAGAGGCGGATGAGATTGTAAGTTCCGACAGCCGCCATTGACTGTTCCTCTCTGCCGTGGCAAGTGAAGAGCAGAGCCTGCGAGCTTGCGCCCGTATTTCCGGAGGAGATGAGACGGAGAGCGGCTGAAAGACGCTTGTCGTCCGTTCTTGCAAAGCTCTCGTCGAAGATTAGCGGCGGTTTCGCCTTTGTGAAAAGCGTTTCGGCGAGGGAGAGACGGAGCGCGATATACGCAATGTCCGAGGTGCCCGCGCTGAAGCTGTCCGCCGTGTGAGTCGAGGCGCCGTCCGTAAACGTTATGGCGAAATCGGGGTCGACGCCGAGGCTTTCATATTTTCCGTGCGAAAGGGAAGCCATTTTTTCGCTTGCCGACTTTGCAATTTTCGGCGAAATGCCTTCGCGCAGCTTCCCGCCGGCGGCTTCAATCGATTCGATTGCCAGCATATAAGCGTTGAACTTTTCCGTCAGCTCTCTGAGCTCGTGCTCCGTTGAGATGAGCGCTTCGGATATTTCCGTCGGCCGCTTGACTGTCGCGTTCAGCACGGCGAGCTCTTTTTCCGTTTCCGTCAGCTTTTCAGTCATTGCGTCGATGGATTTTGAGAGGAAATCGTAATTGCGCTTTGCGGCTTTTTCATCGAATGATTTCATCTTTTCTTCGTCATAGACGCTTGTCAGCGCGTCGCGCAGGTAAGCCTCATCATATGAGCGGAGCTTGTTTTCAAGCTCGGAAACCTTCTCCCGCTGACCTTCAAGCATTATGCCGAGCTTTTCAAGCTCCGATTTTTCCTCGCGACATATTTTTATCGCGTTTGAAAGGGAAAAACGGGTGCTGGATTCTATCGTAAAGCATGCTTCGGTCAGCACGGAGACGATTCTTGAATTGACGTTGTCAAGCTCGTCCGCGGCTTTTTTGGCGTTTTCCTCCGCTTTTTCTTTTGTTTCCGTTATGAATGTCAGCACGCCCTCGTCGCGCTTGGCGGCAAGAACGAGCTCTCCGAACTCTCCGTAATCACGGCAGCCGAACGTCGAGCAGTCGCGCAGGAGCTGCTTTTTTGCGCTTTCGGATAAGATAAATGCCGTTACAGCCGCTACTGTGAACAGACCGAGAAGAACGGCAAAAGCCGTCGGTGCGGTCCGGCTTGCGCCTTCGGAGACGAGACCGACGATGCAGAATGCGCCGAAGATGACGGCAAGCACCGCAGCCACTATCGCCGTCCATTTCATGGACGAAGATTTTTTGTAGTTCTTTTCGATTTTTTCGACGATCTTGTCCCGCTTGTCTCCTCTTGAACCGAGACGGTTAAAAACCTCAATCTTCTCGCTCATATCTATGATCCTGCGACTTGCCTCGTCAAGCGCGTTGCAGGCGCTTTCATAGCGCGCAGTCGACGTTTCCAGCTTTCTTGAAAGAGCTTCGAGAGAGGCGATATAGTCGTCGTCGCAGACGCGGACGCCGCCGTGACCCTCGCAGGACTGCGCTTTTTCAAATCTTTTTTCCATGTCGGCGAGCTTTTTTGCCTCTTCCTTGCGGAGAAGATAAAGCCCGCGGACGGTATATTTTTCGTATGTCTGAAGCTCTTCCTCGCAGGCGGCAAGCCTCTTTTTCGATTTTTCGGATTTTTCCGTCAGCTCACGTTGCGTGCCTTCAAGGAAAATGATGTCGCCGCTTTCGGCTTTGGCTTTCTCGAGCCTGTCTTCAAGCTCTTCCTTCTGCGCCCGAAGCTCGGCGATTTTTCCTCCGCGCTTGTTTTTATAAAGCAGGTAAACGCGTGCGTCATCCAGCCTTTTAATCGCCTTTTTGGCGTTTGTGGTCTCGCTTGCAGAGAAGAGAACATTCTCCGCCGATTCCGCAAGCGTTCGTCCTCCGACGAAGCTGTCGCCGACCTGACCGATGTAGACCGTGCTCTCAAAAACGTCCGCCGGAACGCCGAAGAACACCTCGCCCGCGTTCTGACCGCGGAAAACGGCTTGTGAAAGGTCACAGTCGATAACGGCTGTGCGCTCGCGCACGGAGAGCTTTCCTTCGGAATCGCCGGAGCAGATTGCTTCCCGCTCAATGCGATAACGCTTGCCCTCCTCGCGGACGATTGCATAACCGCTGACGGACGGCGTCCCCCAGCTTATATATTTCAGCTTTTCCTCGGCTCTGCCGGGAAGCCCGTAGAATACGAAACGGATAAAAGCGCATACTGTGCTTTTGCCGGATTCGTTTTCCCCACGCAGAATGTTGACTCCGTCCGCAAGGTCGATTCTGACATCGGACAGCTTTCCGAAATTCTTTATATAAAGCGATTCGATTATCATTTGCCCGCGCTCCTTTCCGGAAAACATCTTTCGGGGTGTTTTTTTCTGAATTTATTTATTATCGGTTTTTCAAGACTGCGCTTGAAACGGAAAAACAGGTTTTCGTCATAAGGAATCGGCACTGTCAGTATTGCGACGGCGCCCGCCCTGTTTGCGCAGAGGACGTCCGTGAATATCTGGTCGCCTATGACGGCTGTGTCACCCGGCGAAACGGAAAATTCGGCGCAAGCCGTACGGACAGCCTTCGTCGACGGCTTTCCGCTTTTGCTTATGCAGAAAATACCGAGTTTTTTATTGAAAAGATTGACGCGCTCCTCTTTGTTGTTTGAAGCGATTGCGGCTTTTATGCCCGCGGAACGCAGAGCGGATACCCATCCGATGACCTTTTCCGTCGGCTCGGCGTCCCCGTATGTAACGAGGGTGTTATCTATATCGAGAACGACCGCCTTTATGCCGTGTGAGAGCAGAAAATCGGGCGTTATATCAAATGCGGAAGCAAAATACCAATCGGGGGAGAAACATTTTCCCATAAGCCGCTCCTTTCTTCAAAACGCTCCATTTATCATTATATCATACACGCTGTTAATAATCAATACACTAAATAACCAAAAATATTCTATATGCTTTTTACAAAATATTCTTTGATTTGACGTCATTTTATGGTATAATATAAATGCGGAGAGGGAAGAATCTCTCAAGGCAAATCTCCAAAGTGAAAGGTGAAACGCTATGAAAATCACATTCGTTTGCAAACAGGTTACAGCCGACGAGAAGCTGAAAGCTCTCATTGAAAAGAAGATCGGCAAGCTGGAAAAGTTTTTCCGTGACGATGCGGAAGCATTTGTAACACTTTCGAGGTATAAAAAAACGGAAGTGCTTGAGCTGACCATCTCTATGGGCGGAACGCTTTTCAGAAGCGAGGTGGAAGGCGAGAGCTTTTATCACGATATCGACGTAGCTGTCGATGTAATCGAGCGTCAGCTCCGTAAAAACAAGACGCGCCTTGAAAAAAAGGTTCGCAAGGAAGCGTTTGCGGAACCCGAATATGCGGGGGAAGAGATTGAGGAGGATTCCGAGGAGCTGATAAGAACCAAAAAGTTTGACCTTCGCCCGATGACAACTGAGGACGCAATCCTTCAGATGAACCTGCTGGATCATACGTTCTTTGTTTTCTTAAATCAGGATACGGACACCGTATGCGTTGTTTACAGGAGAAACGACGGAGGATACGGACTTATAGAAACGCAGAGATAAAAAATGGGCTGCTAAAAAAGCGCAGACCGAAAAAGCGGAGTAAAGGAGAGACGCGCCGCATATGGCTTGCGGCGAAAACGTGCGCTTTTGCGGGCAGTTCATACAGAGGAAGGGGAAGCCGGCTGGCTTCCCCTGTTTTGTTTATGTTGCTTTTTCTCCCGTCGAAACCCGCTCCTGACGTACCTATGTACGCCGACGGAGCGACCTTCGGCGGCTCTGCGGATTTTTATCTAGCCCATTTTCGGGCTGCTAAAAAAGCGCAGACCGAAAAAGCGGAGTGAAAGAGAGACGCGTCGCATATGGCTTGCGGCGAAAACGTGCGCTTTTGCAGGCAGTTCATACAGAGGAAGGGGAAGCCGGTTGGCTTCCCCTGTTTTGTTTTGCGGAAATTATGCTATAGCTATGTGCTTCAAAAGAGATTGAAAAAGCCGAAAATCCGGATTTATATTGTGGTTATATAGGCGCAGGTACAAAGCTCCGTACAATTAAAAAGGTTTTAAGATTCGGACTGCACTTCCGCCTTCGCTTTGGTAAAGCCGACGTGGCAGAATGGCTCTGTCTTGAACTTTTGAGAGGGCTTCGGGACTCTTCCTGAATTGCTTTCTTTCGTACTTTCTTTTCAAAAAAGAAAGTACATATAAAGACAAAAGCGTTTGCAGAAAATTCCCGCCTTGATGATTTCTGCACGTCTCTCCTTGCAAACTCCTTCCGTCATTTTCTNNTCAAAAAAGAAAGTACATAAAGGTATCTTTTCAATTGGTACAATCGGTTATGCGGATTTTTATCCGGCTCATTATCGTTTTTTGTTGCTTTATGCAATATTTTATGGTATCATTGAAATGTAGAAGTGTAAATCAAAGGAGAAACGCAGTCCGATGCCGAAGAAAAACGATGTTTTGAGACTTGAAATAACCGATATTACCCCGGAAGGGGCGGGAGTCGGCAGGTGCGACGGTTATGTGCTGTTCGTTTTCGGCACGGCGCCGGGAGACGTAATCGACGCGCTTGTTATGAAAGCGGGAAAGAGCTATGGCTACGCAAAGGCGATAAATATAGTCACCCCCTCGCCGTACAGAGAAGATAGCGACTGCTCCGTTTTCGGCAGGTGCGGAGGGTGCGTTTTCCGTCATATAAAATACGAAAAAGAGCTTGAAATAAAGAAAAAGACCGTCGATGAAAACCTGAAAAGGCTCGGCGGACTGGATATTGAATGTGAGAGGATAATTCCGTCCCCGCAGATAAACGGTTACAGAAACAAGGCGCAGTATCCTGCCGCCGTTATCGACGGAAAAATGCGCTTCGGATTTTATTCGAGACACAGTCATAGGGTTGCTCCCTGCGAAAGCTGTCCTCTCCAGCCGGATTTTTATGCGGAAATCGTGCGGGCTGTCGGTCGCTTCTGCGACGAAAACAAGATAACCGCATATGATGAAGAAACCGGAAAAGGGCTTCTCCGTCATCTTTATATAAGAGACGGGCGACGGAGCGGCGAGATTCTTGTCTGCCTCGTTGCAACGGGAGAGGTGCCGAACGTCGGCAGGCTTATAAAAATGCTGACGGAGCTGAACAAAAATATAAAGAGCATCGTGCTCAACGTCAATAATAAAGATACAAACGTCATTCTTTCAAGCGATTGTCGCACTCTTTGGGGCAATGACGCTATTTCGGATGTTCTCTGCGGGCTGGAATTTGAGATCTCGCCGAGGTCGTTTTATCAGGTCAATCACGACGGAGCCGAAAAGCTCTACGGAATAGCGGCGGAATTTGCCGAGCCGGAGGGGAAAACCGTCCTTGACTTATATTGCGGAACGGGCACGATCGGGCTTTCAATGGCGCGCAGAGCGAAAAATGTAATCGGCGCGGAGATAATTCCGGAGGCTGTCGAAAACGCAAAAAACAATGCGGAAAGAAACGGGATAAATAACGCTGAATTTATCTGTGCCGACGCGGGAGAAGCTGCGGAAAAGCTCGCTTTTGGCGGGCTTTTGCCGGATGTGATAATAGTTGATCCGCCGCGCTCCGGCTGTTCGGAGCAGACGCTTTCCGCAATTGCGAAAATGGCGCCGGAAAGAGTCGTTATGGTCTCTTGCGACAGCGCAACCGCGGCAAGGGATTGCAAGCGCCTTTCCGAACTCGGATACAGGGCAGAAAAAGCTGTCGCCGTTGATATGTTTGCAAGAACGGGACACGTGGAAGCTGTGATAAAGCTCACAAAATGCTCCATAAAATGAGCCTTGCCACGTCCCCGTTTGAAATGATAAAGAGCGGGGAAAAGACGATTGAGCTCCGGCTTTATGACGAAAAGCGCAGGGCGGTCGGAGTCGGAGACACGATAGAATTTACAAGCGCGGAAAGCGGGGAGAAAATTTCCGCCCGTGTGAAGGCGATATATGTTTTTGATGGCTTTGAGGAGCTTTACAGTCGTCTTCCGCTTGAAAAATGCGGATATAAAAAAGAAGAGCTTGCGACGGCAAGCCCTTGCGATATGGAAAAGTATTATTCTGCGGAGGAGCAGAAAAACAGCGGTGTTTGCGGAATCGAAGTCGAACTTATATGAATTTACGGGAGGGTATCTATGCTTGAATACGGCTTGACTGTACTCGTGGCGGTTTCCGCCGCCTTCTTCATCTTTTTCAAGGTGAGGACGAAGGGCGGAATTGTCACTGCGACAAAAGCCCTTGCGGCTGTCAGCTTTGTGACGCTCGGCTTTGTCGCGCTTTCAAAATCGCCCGGAAAGGCGGGATTTATAATGCTTTTCGGGCTTGTCCTCGGCATGGTCGGCGATATTTTTCTTGACGCGTCGCACGTCTGTCCGGAGGAGAAGGCGTTTCTTCCGCTCGGAATGGCGGCGTTTGCAATCGAGCATATCGCCGTGTTCTGCGCGGTGACAGCCGCATGCGGATTTCCCTTCATGTATTTCGGAATTTCTCTTGCCTTCGGCGCTGTGACTGCGTTTGCGGTGCTTTTTGCCGTCCGCAAAAAAATGGATTTCGGCAAGCTGTTTTATCCTGCGGCGGGCTATGCCGCCGTGCTGACGGCGACCACCGCGTATTATGTTACGATGGCTGTCCTCGGCGGACTTACTGTCACGCTTGCGGTCGGCGCGGGACTGTTCTTTATATCGGATTTTATAATCCTTTTTATCCTTTTCGGAGGGAAAGATACGGCAAGGATGAATGTTTTCAACCTTGTCACATATTTTGCGGCGCAGACAATGTATGCGTTTTCGCTCGGAGGGCTTGCCGCCTAAGTATATGGAAAAATGCAATATTTGTCCCCGCGGATGTGGGGTTGAAAGAAACATAAAAGCGGGCTTTTGCGGCGAAAAGGCTACTGTCCGTCTTGCGCGCGCCGCGCTACATTATTGGGAGGAACCCTGCATATCAGGCGAAAAAGGCTCGGGCACCGTCTTCTTTTCAGGGTGCAATCTACGTTGCGTCTATTGCCAGAACTACGGCATTTCCCGCGGCGAGGTCGGCAGGGAGGTGACGGAGGAACGCCTTTGCGAAATATTTTTTGAGCTTAAAGCGCAGGGCGCAAACAACATAAACCTTGTAACTCCGACGCATTTTTCGGAGCCGATAAAGCGTGCGGTTGCCGTTGCAAAGGAAAAAGGACTGGGCTTGCCTGTCGTCTGGAATACGGGCGGCTATGAGAAAGCCGAGATGATAGCTTCGCTTGACAAAACTGTCGATATTTATCTGACAGACTTCAAATATATGTCATCTTCACTTGCCGAAAAATATTCCGCGGCAAGGGATTATCCCGAATTTGCAAAGTCTGCGCTTGCAGAAATGGTGCGCACGAAGGGACGTCCCGTAACCGAAAACGGGCTGATGAAGAGCGGGGTTATCGTCCGTCATCTTGTTCTGCCCGGCTGCACGGACGATTCGATCCGCATAATGGATTATCTTCATTCCGAATACGGGGATGACATCATCATAAGCATAATGAGCCAGTTTACGCCGGACAAAGCCCGTCTTGCGGGCTATCCCGAGCTTTGCCGGAGGCTGACGAAATACGAATATTCGAAGGTCGTCGATTATGCGGACAAGATTGGCATTTCGCTTGCATATGTTCAGGAGGGGAGCGCCGCAAAGGAGAGCTTTATTCCCGATTTTGACTATACCGGCGTTTAATCTCCGCCGGCGAGAAAGACCGTCGGCACCTCGCCTATTATAACCGTCTCCGCAATGCAGATGTCAGTTTCCGTATCGACATCGACCGTCGATATAAGTAGCATTGCCGTTATGCTGACGCGGACAGAGAGCGTTATCTTGTGCAGGCTCTGGTTTATTCCGGCGGACACAAGCGAGCTTCTGACAGTCGTCTCCGCGCTGCCATTTGGCTCAACGCTTGCGGGAATTCGCCATGACGGAAACCTGCCGAAGACGATCTCGTCATCCATAATGTTTGAAACGGAGATCGTGACGCTGTATTCTCCGTAAGCTTTGATCTTTTCGTTTATCTTCTCCGTGACGAGCGCGCGGAGAAGATTTATTTTTGTGCTGTCCGTTTCTATTGAGAGAATTTTCCCGTCCGAGCCATATCTGATGCTGACGAGCTTTTCTTCATATCCGGTCATCGCCTCGCTTATTGCCTCGTTTATGACGCGGGTCATCTCCGCCTTCAGTTGCGGGGTCGCGGCGGCGCAGACGAGCGGGTCGAGCTTTTGGTTGAGATAGATTACGGAGAGCAGCGCAAGTATTATGACGCACGCAAACACGGCGAGAATTTTCTTCCCCTTTTTGCGCTTGCGGAAGGTACATTCTGTAATAAAAACCACCCCTCTTTGCTGAAATTCTATGCAAAAAGGGGTGGTTTTGTTATTTATTTCTCAAAAGAAGAAATTCCGCAAGGGAAATAAGGTCATCCGAGCCTTCGTAAGGCTTTATCGCGTCTATTGCGGATTCCGTCAGCTCCTTTGCGTATTCTCTCGCTTTGTCGACGGTCATAAACGATATGAAGGTCGTCTTTCCTTCGGCGGCGTCCGCGTGTGTGGCTTTGCCGAGCAGGGCGGGGTCGCCCTCAACGTCAAGAATGTCGTCTATTATCTGAAACGCCGTGCCGATGCCGCTTGCATATCTGACGGCGGCGACGGAGCGGGGGTCGCTTTCGTCCGTTATTTCCGCCGCGTGACAGCCGAGCAGAACGGAGGCTTTCATCAGCGCGCCCGTCTTTTTGTCGTGCATTTTCAGAAGAAGCGGGAAATCAGGCTTTTTCTTTTCGCCGAGCAGGTCGATCTCCTGCCCGCCCATCATTCCGGTTGCGCCCGCAAGACGGGTCAGAATTGCGACGGCGCTTCTCGCCGCCTCCGGCGAAACGAAGCTGTTCAGAGCCGCAACCTCGTATCCCCTTGTTATCAGCGCGTCGCCGCAGAGAAGGGCAATGTCCTCTCCGTAGACCTTGTGATTTGTCGGCTTGCCGCGACGGAGATCGTCGTTATCCATACAGGGCATATCGTCGTGAACAAGGGACGAAGCGTGTACCATTTCGATGGCGCAGGCAAACGGCATAGCCGCCTGCGCGTCTCCGCCGAAGAGTCTGCAGAAGGCGTCACAGAGGAAGGGACGTATTCTCTTTCCTCCCGAAAGGGCGCTGTATCTCATTGCGGAATAGAGCGTTTCAAGGTCGGGATCGGGGGTTATGAGATATTTTTCAAGCTCCGCCGTGACCCTCTCCGCGTATTCGCTCATTTTTGTGCGTATATCCATCATTTCATAGGGGGAAATTCGGTTTCCCCGTCCTCCGTTACAAGTCTGATCTTCTTTTCGGCATTGTCGAGCTCTTTTTTGCATCTGCGGACGAGTGCCGTACCCTCTTCAAAAAGCTCAAGCAGCTTGTCAAGCTCCGCTTTGCCACTGTCCATCTCGCCGACTATTTCTTCAAGCCTTGAAAGCGCTTCTTCAAAGCTCATTTTCTTTTCAGCCATTCTTTTTTCCTCCTTTGCGGTGTTTTTCCGTCACAACGGCGTCGATTTCGCCGTCCGAAACCTTTATTTTCAGTCCCTCGCCGATTTTTGCGTCCTCCGTACTTTTTATGAGCGCTCCGCTTCCGGAGAACACGGCGCCGTAACCTCTTGAAAGCACAGCGAGGGGATTCAATGCGTTCAGCGCGGCGGCAGAGCCGCGAAGCGACAGTTTCTTCTTTTCAATATCCGCCTGCGCGCGCGATACGATCTTCTCCGAAAGGGTATCGAGATAAATGCGCCGATCGTCTATGAAGTTCATCGGATTTTTCATCATTCTCGACGACGAAATCCTTTCCAGCTTTTCGCGCAGAATATCAAGCCGTCTTTGCATTGCCGACCTCATATGAGCCGACTGCGACGAGAGAAGCGAGATTATCTCGCTTTTGTCCGGCGTTGCGCGCTCTGCGGCGGCGGACGGCGTCGGCGCACGAAGATCGGCGGCAAAATCACAGATTGTAAAGTCTGTTTCGTGCCCGACTGCGGAGATTACGGGGACAGGCGAGGAGCGGATTTTCCTTGCAAGAGCTTCGCTGTTGAATGACCAGAGGTCTTCAATTGAACCGCCTCCGCGACCGATGATTATAACGTCCGCAGGTGCGTAAAATCCGAAATATTCAAGTCCTGCAAGGAGAGTCGGCACGGAGCCTTCTCCTTGAACGACAGCGGGATAAACGCAGATTTCCGCAAGCGGAAAGCGTCTGCCCGCAATGTTTATTATGTCCCGCACAGCCGCTCCCGTCGGCGAGGTGATAACGCCTATGCGATTCGGATAGCGGGGGACAGGTTTTTTGATTGAGTCATCGAACAGCCCTTCGCCCGCCAGCTTTTCTTTGAGCTGTTCATATGCAAGACTGAGCGCGCCGATACCGTCCGGCTCGAGCGATGTAATGTACAGTTGGTATTGACCGTCTCTTTCATAAACGGAAGCCCTGCCGCAGGCGATGACCTTCATCCCGTCCGTCGGGGCGAATTTCAGCCTTTGCGCGGACGAATTGAACATGACGGCGCGGACAGCCCCGCCCGCGTCCTTTAAGGTGAAATAGCAATGACCGCTTGAATACCGCTTGAAGTTTGATATTTCGCCGCGAACGAGCAGCCCCGAAAGCAGCGGGTCGCCGTCCAGCTTGGCTTTTATATATAAGTTAAGCTCCGTTACGGAGATTATCTGCCGTTCCATTTGCTGCTCCTTTCGAGCTTGTCCATGCCGAGCCATGCCGTTCCGACGGAATTGTCCGACGAGAGCTCAACCGAGCCGAAAAATACGTCGCGGAGCCGCTTTCGCAGTTCTTCGCGAATAATCGCATTACGCATAACGCCGCCGGCGAAAAGGACGGGAAGCTCCCCCAGCTCTTTTCTCGCCGCGTCGACAGAGACAATGAGGGACTCCGCGCAATAGTCGAGCGCGTAGCGCGCAATCTCGGATTTGCTTTTTCCGTCGTGCAAAGCCTTTATAACCTTGTTTTCTGCGCCCGAAAAATTACATTTTGCGCCGACAGCCGATATTTTCACCCGCTGCCTTCCGGCTCCGGACGCCAGCTTTTCAAGCTCTCCTCCGCATGGAAATTTCAGCCCCATAAGCACGCCGGCGCGGTCGATGAGCTGCCCGGCGCTTATGTCCGCCGTGCCGCCGACGATCTTTACGTCAAAGCCGTTTTCTTCCGAAGGCTCCGCAAGAACGAGCTCCGTCGTGCCGCCGGAAACGTGATAGCAGAGGAACGGCGAGCCGGCAATTCCGGGATTTTTGCAGGTTTTTGCCGCCGCCATTATATGTCCCGCCTGATGAGAAAAACGCATGGCAGGGACGCCGAAGGTCGCCGCAACCGATCTTGCGACAGCCTCTCCCGCAAGAAAACACGGCATATACGAGCCCTCCTCGTCGCGCGGCTTGTCGCTGTATGCAACGGCGTCGATATTGCCGATCGGGGCGAGTTTTTCCATTAAAACCGGAAGATTTTTAGTATGCAAAAAAAGAGCGCTGCTCTGCCTAAGTCCGCGCTCTCCCTCCGCCACTTCAAGTATCTGTCTTTCGTGGCGATAGCCCTCGTCCGAGACGATCGAAACGGAGGTTGTATAGTTGCTTGTGTCTATTCCGAGAACCTTCATAGAGACTTTGCGACGGCGTTTACTATGCCGTTTATGAAAGCGGGAGCGTCATCTCCGTCATAGAGCTTTGCAAGCTCGACCGCCTCGTTCATCGACACGGCGGAGGGGATGTCATCAAAATATTTCATCTCACATATGCAGAGACGGAGGATGGAGAGCGTCATTTTTGAGAGTCTTTCCGTTTTCCAGCCCTTTGCGTTCTGTTCGATTGTTTTGTCTATCTCTTCAAGATTTGAGGCGGCTGTCATAAACAGTTTTTTGGAAAAATCGTCCGACGCCGTTTCAAATTCGGAGCAGGAAAGCTCGAAAAAGTCGGCAGGGTCTGCCTCTCTTGAAAATTCATAGCCGTAAAGCGTTTTGAGCGCACATTCTCTTGCCGCGCGTCTTGATATGTTCTGCATAGTCTTTACCTTCCGAAAAATATATTCACAGAATAAATTATAACCCAAGCGAGGGCGCTTGTCAATTCGGTTGACGATTTATTTTGCCGTCAAGGGCGGATTTTGACGTTTATTTGCCGAAAGCGGGTCTGCGTATGAGCGAAATCCACAAAAAATGTGGATTTTTTTGTGCAGAGTGCGACTGTCAAATCCGTTGACGGGTGGTTTTATATGTGGTATAATAATTGAATCTGAAAGTAAACTTATTATTTCCCACGGAGGGAACATGAAAATCATTACCGTAACGCTCAATCCCGCATTTGATATTCATTGCAGTTGCGACGGCTTTGCGGCGGGGAAGGAAAACCTTGCCTCCGTCAC
>DHMB01000044.1:362-25326 GCA_002405565.1 Clostridiales bacterium UBA4653 | reverse complement strand
CTCCGTCACAAGACATGACGCGGGCGGGAAGGGCATCAACACCTCACGCGCGCTTGCGGCGGGCGGAAAAGAAAGTCGTGCCGTTGTCGCTGTCGGCAGGGAAAACGGCGATACCTATCTCAAACAGCTCTCTGCGGCAGGCGTCGATTTTACGGCGGTGCCCATCGACGGAAGGATAAGAGAAAATATAACCGTCCATTCATCGGGTGACGCCGAAACGAGAATCAGTTTTGCAGGCTTTACGGCTGACAAAAGCCTTCTTTCAAAGGCTCTGGCAGCTATCGGCGAAACGGACGGAGATACGATTGTCTGTTTTGCGGGGAAGAATCCGCAGGGGATTGACATTTCGGATATCAAAGCCTTTATAGGTAAAGTGAAGGCTACGGGGGCGTGCGTCAGCCTCGATTCCAGCTCGTTTGAAATCGGCGATATAATTGACGTCGGCGCATGGCTGATAAAGCCGAACGAGGAGGAGGTTGCCCGTTACGCGAAAACGTCGGCGGGAAATACGGAAGGGCTGATTGACTTTGCCCTTGAAACTCACAAAAGCGGCACGGAAAACGTCATGATAAGTCTCGGAGGGCGGGGAGCTTTGCTTGCCTGCGACGAGGGAGTGTTCAAGGCGGAGCCGCCGGAAACGGACGTGATATCGACAGTCGGCGCGGGAGACAGCGCAATCGCGGGATTTATTGCGGCTTTCACGGAAGGAAAGAGCAAGGAAGAATGTCTGCGCTCGGCGGTTGCATACGGAACGGCGGCATGCCTGACGCCGGGAACGAACTCGCCGCGACCGGAAGATATAAAAATGGTGCTCGCCGGGGTGAGCTCAAAAAAATTAAAATGATTTTAATGTGCCGGACGGCACTTTGAAATAAAAAAACAAAAACCACAGGAGGAACTCCATAATGAAGAAGATACTCGCACTGATACTTGCCGTTACAATGCTTGCGGCAGTCCTCTGCGCGTGCGGAACAAAGACCCCCTCCGTCACGACCGACGGAACAACAACAGACGGTACAGACGGCACAACAACGACAACCGTCACACCGATAATCAATCCCTCGAATTTTGATTCGGACAACATTGTCCTCTCCTTCGGCGCACTTTCCGACGTGCACTGCCAGAACGGTCAGACAATGCCCACAAGCAAATTCCTCAGCGCTCTCAATCAGCTCAAGGATTATGCGATAGCCTCCGGCGACAAGAACGGTATCGACGCCGTTGTCATCGCGGGCGACCTTACACAGTCCGGTCAGGTGAGCGAAGCGAGAATGGTAAAAGACACATATCAGCTCGTTTTCGACGAGACGGAAGTGCCGCTCCTTTTCACAACGGGTAACCACGAGGAATGCTATGGCGGCGTGCTTTACATGAACGACCTTCTCAGCATATTCGGTAAATCGTTCTTTGAATATGACCTTGAAGAATATGCAACGGACTTCAAAAACGGAAGCCGTCTCTGCAAGGTCGGCGATTACTATTTCGTATTCGTCCAGCCGGACAGCACCCGCAGCTATAAGAACGTAGACGGCGTAGCCGCTCCTTATAAGGATTCCACAAAGGAATGGCTCCGCAACACTCTTGAAATGCTCAAGACAAACGACCCCGAAAAGCCCATCTTCGTTTTCACTCACCCGATGATATATCACACGGTTTACGGAAGCGAGCTTTACACGGGCGATAACCTCATGTGGTACACAACAGACCTGACGGACATCCTCTCCGATTATCCCCAGGTAATGACGTTCAGCGGTCACCTTCATTTCCCGCTCAACGACCCCAGAAGCATTATGCAGACAGCCTTCACATCGCTCGGTTGCGGCTCCGTCCGTTACATGGCGATTGAAAACGGCGGTTACGAGGAAATGTCCTCCGCAACCGTCATGAAAGACTGCAACGAATATTCTCAGGGCTATCTCGTTCAGGTTGACAAGAACGGCAACGTCAGACTCAACCGCATGGACTTCTATAACAAGACAACCATCGGCGACGCATGGGAAGTAAGCCATCCGACAGCCGACAATTCTCATCTCCAGCCTTACCAGTACACACGTTCCGAAAAGAACACTGCTCCCGTTCTCGCAGAGGACGCTATCAGCTTTGAATTCGGCACGGCAGGCAAGACGAGCGTCAGCACGACAATCAAGTTCAAAGCCGCAACAGATGACGAATTCGCTCATCACTATATACTCACAATCAACCGCGTCGGTTCGCAGAAGGTTTCGACAAAGAAAGTCCTCGCCGACTTCTACCGTCACGGAAATCCCGCTGACATGAAGAAGGAATGGGAGGTTGCCGTCGGTAACCTTACAATCGGCAACGAATACGAAGTGACGCTTGTCGCCGTTGACTCATGGGGCGCGGAAAGCAATAAGGTCACGGCAAAGGTGAAAGCCGAAGGCGGCAAGGTTGCCGAGCCGAACGAAACGGGACTTTATGCCGATATCGACTTCTCCGACAGCGGAATTACCGATACGAAGGGTAACGTCACCGTTACAAACAACGGCGCGGAAACCGGCAAGTTCGAGGTTTCCCATGCCGGCAAAAAATACACTGTAAACGCGCTTCACGCAACTTCAGGCAAATACGCAATCTGCAGATTCAATTCTCTTGCAAGCGCGTCCGAGTTCAGAAAATTCGCGGAGGGCAACTTCTCCGTCGAGGCGTTCTATGTTGCAAAATCGTCGACTGGCAAGGTTCAGGGCATTGTCTGCGGTACGCAGGCAGGCGGCTGGGGACTTGCAGAGCAGGCGAGCGGTCAGCCCTACTTCATCACCGGAGGATCGGGCGGTCTGAACGGTTACAATCCGAGCGTTGTTGCAGGCGCAACCGCTTCCAGAACGGAGCTTACGCACGTTGTTGCGACTTACGACTTCGTAAACAAAATGAGTTACATTTATATAAACGGCAAGCTTTCGGCTTCCGCTCCCATAAATGAGGACTTCAAGGTCGGCGCGGGCAGCACCTTCAATTATTTCTGCCTCGGCGACGATATAACCGCAACGCTCACAGGCGGCGATTTCCCCGCAGGCGACATGATCATTGCGGACGCAAAGATCTATACGGGCGCGCTTACGGCAGAAGAAGTTTCGACGGCTTATGCAAACGCTGTCGCAAATCTTTCAAAATAAAATTATCCGTAAAAACAGCACGGGTTTTCCCGTGCTGTTTTTTTGTCTTTTTCGGCGGAATTCTGTGAATTTTTCATCCAGTTTGTGCACAGAATTGACGGTTTGCCGAAAAGTATTGCCAAATTGTGAATAAGGCGATAGAATGTAATCACAATTTGTAAATTTCATTTTCAGGAGGTTTTTATGATTTTCGGTTCAAAGAAACTCGGCGAGCTGTTTGAAAAGGCAAAAAATGCGGTTGCGCCCGTGCTGGACGCTGTCGGAATAGGCGCTTCTATGGGCTCGTGCGAGGAGGATATTGCAAAATTCGACAATTCCGAGACAAAGCAGAATGTCGACGCTACTTCGGCTGTTTTTGAGATAAAGAAAATGGAGGTCAAAGGGGGAAATTCAGCCGACGAGCCGGAGCGTTGGGAGATTATCAACTATTACGGCCCCATTTCTCCGAAAATTATAGTTCCGAACCGTGTGGACGGGAAGGATGTGTATTCCGTCGCCGCAGGGGCGTTCAAAAAGTGCGATAAGAGCACGGCTGTTTTCTGCGAGGGAATAAAAGAAATAAGATGTATCGATTTCGCGCAGGTTGTCCTTCCGGATTCGCTTGAAAAACTTATCGCGACACTGAAGGTGAAAACGGGAACCGTTATAGTGCCCAAACACACAAAGCAAGTTTCAATCGGAAGAGAAAAAGGGTCAATCATGAACTTACCGGATTTCCTGAGTAGAGTGATAATTCTCGGACCTGTGGAATTTGTTGGTATAGGAAGTTTCCTCAATGTCGAACTGTTCATTGAAAACTGTGCGGAACGTCTAGACCTGCTTACCGGAGACTATTTTGAATATAGTGGATACACCAGAAGCAGCGTCAAGAATTTACGCAATATGCCAAATATAAGAATAAAATTGCCGGAAACCGGGAAATTAAAATATCTCAAGGCTGACATTTGCAATATGGCGGTGTCCGAAATCAATTTTCCTGAAGGAATTGAAAAAATCGACGGATTTGAGGGCAAATTCCGTAATTGCTATAAGCTGAAGTCAGTTGTGTTGCCATCGACGCTTAAGGAGATTGTCAAGGACTGTTTTAATGGTTGCGACAGCATAAAAAGTGTTGTTATTTCCGGCGGACTGAAGAAGATACCGGAAGATACGTTCCGTTGGTGCGAAGGACTGAAAAGCGTCAAAATACTCAACGGGGTCGAAGAGATAGAGAAAAATGCGTTTGGCAGTATCAAAGACCTCTTCATAGAAATCCCGCCGTCTGTGACCAAAATAGACAAAGAGTCTTTCGGAAGTCAATCGGATAGAACATTTTATAAATACAAATTACTTATACGTTGTGTGACCGGCACTGAAGCGCACAGATTTGCCGTGCGCAATGAGTACGACTGGGAACCGATGAATCCTTGATCGGAAGGGGGAAAAAGAAATGCCTAAAGTTTCAGAGATTTGCAATTGGCTCGGCGGCCTTGCTGGGCTGATAAAACGTAAGGAAGATATTGAACGGGAAAAAAGAAAGCTGGATGAACCGATCGATGAAGAAGAATTGATCGAAGAACTGCGGGATGAACTGGATGGTTATACGGACGAACAGCTCGGTATAAATGTTTCGATTCCGCCAAAACCTGAAGAACCGAAAAAAACGGAATTTGAAGCTCCGATCGGCAGACCCGTTGAAAGAAGCGTGTCGGCGCGGAACAAGGTAAACTATGTGTGGATGGCACGTTCGCTTTTGCTTGTTGTCATGCTGTTGGTTGCCATTGTCGGCGGAAACACCGGGGCAACTATCTGGGGTGCATACCTTCTCGGCGTTGTTTTTCTTGCATTGGCAACATGGCTTTTCGACGCATTCAAGGGAAATGAAAATTTCAAGTTCAAAGGGCTTTTCCTCGGCTTCACGCAGATCTTCAAAATATCGAAATATAAAGAAGAAAAGCTCGCCGTCGATACATATAACAGAGACGTATATCCCAAGGAGCTTATAGAATACGAGAAGAAATATAAGGAAGCCCAGGCGGAATATGCGAAGGTGGAGCAAAAATACGAAAAGGATCTTGCCGAATACAACGCGGCATGTCATGAGCGTGAGCGGGCGATAAAAGCCGCGGAAGAAGCGAGAAAAGCCGCTGAAGAAAAGTTTATGGCGGAGGCGGAGGTCGAAGCAAAGAAAACCGCCTCCGAGCTGAAGAAAGAATATGACGCAAAGGTTACCGGGTTTGACGGAGAGCTGAAAAAGATAGACGAAGAGATCGAAGCATATCCGGAGCTCGACGACGAGATTATTTATCAGAAGGACAAATATAACTCCGGGACAATTCGGACGTTTATTGAAATCCTCGAAGCAGGTCGCGCGTCCTCGCTCAAAGAGGCAATAAACACGTACCTTGAGGACAGACGTAAGAGCGATGAAAGCTGGGAGAGACAGTACGCGGCGGAAGAGCAGACGCGAGCTGCAAAGGACCAGGCGAAAGCCGCAGCAAGAATGCTCTGCACGAAATGTGACAAGAGAAGACATTGCTTCCGTAAATATGACCCTCCCACAGATTGCGACGAATACGAACCTCTATAAATCATCCCCCAAGCGACATCTCCTGCAAAGCCCCCGTTTGCAGAGACGTAATTATGCGCCCGCAAGGAAATTGCGGGCGCGTTTTTTTGAAAATCTGCGCATGCGTGCCGACGGAGTGCTTTCCCGAAAACAAAAAATCCGCCCGCTTTTGCGAGTGGATTTTGTTTTCCGGCTTATTCTCCGAAGCTCCATATTCCTTCGCCGGTCGCTTCGTTGAAGAACACGCCGAGCTCCACATATGACAGCTTGCCGAATTCAAAATTGAACCAGGCGGCAATGTCGTCAAAGAAGACGGTTTCCTCCGTCGGGCCGTCGTTTTCCGTAAAACGGCTGCACCCCGCGGATTTTACCAGCTTCATGACCTCTTCCTTTTCCCGCAGGAAGACCTTCTGACCGAAGACCGTCATTTCCGGAGAAAAACACTGAATGAGCGTCACGCGCATGTCCTTTTCACGTTCAAACCAAACCATAAGCATATCCTTGTTGTAAATATAGGTCTGCCCGTATATTTCGTCGTCCTCGCAGACGTTTATTTTGTCCGGCATGCCGAGAGCGCTGACAACGTCCTTCGGCGTCATTCCGAAAAGAATTCCGCAAGTGCCGATACCGAATTCAAGTATCATAAATCAGTCACCTTTTTCAGAGAGTTATTTTTTCAATGGAATATTCCGCTTCTTTTTCCGTGCAGACGGCGCCGCGACATTTATAAACGTCGCGGATTTCCGTGAAAAACACGTCTTCCTTGATTTTTCCGTCGACTTTTATTTTCGGCGTGCCCGAAGGGAAGACCATTGCGAGCGGTGCAAGACCGCGGTCAAAGCCTTTTCCCGTCATTTTGACGTAGCTCTCGCGGAGCGTCCACAGACGACAGAACGCCTCTGCGGGCGAGGGGCTGAGACTGATTGCGTCACGTTCGAGCGGGGTGAAAAATCTGTCCGCTATGGGCATGACGGTCTGCGCTTCGGCAATTTCTTCAAGGTCGGCGCCGACTTCGGTGTCGGATACGGCGCAGAGAACGTATTTTCCCGTGTGCGAAACGCTGAAAAATACGCCGTCGCGGTTTGAAACGTACGGCTTGCCCATCTCCGCCACCTTGATTTCATAATCAAAATCGCCGAAAACCTTTTTCAGCGCGACGGGGACAATCAGCCCGGAGCCGAGAAGAAGCGCCTTTGTTTCGGGGCGCTTTGCGCGGTCGATACGGCTCTGACGGGCGTCAGATACTTCCGCTTTCCTTTCGGCGAGGGCGTTTTCGTCATAATAAGCGGAGACGTCCGCATAAAAAACCTTTACAAAACTCATTTTTATCATCAGACACGCAGAAAACGTGTCGTCCTCCGTCCGTTTTTTCCGGCGGCTTGCGCCGCCTGTCTATACACAAAGAACATTTTAACACAGTAAATATATAAAGTCAACGCAAAAAAATGCAGAAAACTATGGACAAATGCCGAGAATGCTGATAAAATCATAAAAGCGACTGTCGCAGGAGGCAAATTTATGATAAAAGCTGTTATTTTCGATCTGGACGGCACCCTCGCGTTCACTCTTCCGGATCTTACGGAGGGAATGAACCGCGCGAGAGCCTGTTACGGACTTCCGCCGGTGACGGAGGAGTTCATCCTTTCGTTCATCAACGGAACGACGGATCAGTTCATTCATAATTCGTTTCCCGCAGGGCAGAGCGAAGAATATTATGCAAAGGCAAAGCAGACGTACCTTGGGCAGTACGGCAAATGTTATCTGCACAATACAACGGCTTATGACGGCATGGCAGAGACGCTTTCGGCTCTCCGTGCGGACGGGTTTCCTCTTGCGGTGTTCACAAACAAAGATAACGACCACGCGAACGACATCGTCAAAAAGCTTTACGGAGACGACGTTTTTGAAGAAATCCTCGGAACGGGAAGATTTCCCGGCAAGCCGAGTCCGGACGGCGCGCTTTACCTTGCGGGGAAATACGGCGTCAGTCCGTCGGAGTGCGCTTTTGTCGGCGACTCGGATGTCGATATGAAAACCGCGAAAAATGCGGGAATGGTTGCCGTCGGTGCCACATGGGGGTATCGTGAAAAAGAAATACTTATCGCCGCGGGCGCGGACGTTACAGTCGATCGCCCCTGCGATATCTACGATATAATAAAGAAAATCAAATGAAATAAAGGAGAAATTGGATATGGTAAAACTTCCTTTCAAAATTGACCTTTCGGGAAAGGTTGCGGTTGTGACGGGCGGCGGCGGCGTGCTTTGCTCCGGTTTTGCGGAAGCGCTCGCGGCTTGCGGCGCAAAGGTCGCTGTATGTGACCTCCGTCTTGAACCCGCACAGGCAGTTGCGGACAGAATAAATGCGGACGGCGGCAAGGCTATCGCCGTTGAAGCAAACGTGCTCGACAAGGAGAGCCTCCTTGCGGCAAGAGAAAAGATCAATTCGGAGCTCGGCACCTGCGACATTCTTCTCAACGGCGCGGGCGGCAATAATCCCAAGGGCACGACGACAAAAGAATATCTCTTCCCGGAGGATATCGACGGCGGAGAAGACCTTGTTACTTTCTTTGACCTCGATCCCAAGGGCGTTGAGTTCGTTTTCAATCTCAACTTCCTCGGAACGCTCCTTCCCACGCAGGTCTTCGCGCGCGATATGGCGAAAAAGACGGGCTCTGTCATCCTTAACGTTTCGTCGATGAACAGCTTCCGTCCGCTGACGAAAATCCCCGCATATTCCGGCGCAAAGGCGGCTGTATCAAACTTCACGCAGTGGCTTGCCGTACACTTCTCGAAGGTCGGCATAAGAGTCAACGCAATCGCCCCCGGATTCTTTGTCACAAATCAGAACCGCGCTATGCTTATGAATGCAGACGGCTCGCTGACTCCGAGAAGCGAAAAGATTCTGGCGCATACGCCCATGGGCAGATTCGGCGAGGTTGAAGACCTGACAGGTACGCTCCTCTGGCTCTGCGATAACGGCGCTTCGGGCTTTGTAAACGGTGTTGTCGTTCCGATTGACGGCGGATTTGCCGCTTATTCGGGAGTATAAAAGCAATAAAAATCCCCGCTCCGGCGGGGATTTTTGAGTTAAGAGAGAAGAGAGAAGTGAAGAGAAGAGGTGCGCTCCGCGCGGAGTTATTATATTTTCGCGCGGGGCTTTTGTGCCTGCGGGGGCGGGGAAATTGTATTAGCCTTCCTCTTAGAGGAAGGTGGCATTTTCGCAAGAAAATGACGGAAGGAGTGTGCAAAGTGAGACAAGCAGATATCATCAAAACGAAAATTTCCTGCAAACGCTGTTCTTTCATGTACTTTCTTTTTTGAAAAGAAAGTACGAAAGAAAGCAATTTGAGGGACACATTCCCTCAAAAACTCCTTTGAAAAGTTCAAGGCAGAACTTTCTTGCCACGTCAGCTTTACCAAAGCAAAGGCGGAAGTGAAGTTCGAATCTTAAAAAGTTTTTAATAGTGCGGAGCGTTTATCCCTGCGCTGACGGGGGGAAAAAGCAAGAGGTGTTTCAAACAACTATTAAATTTTGTTTTGACTACATCATGTCAAAACAAAAACAGAGATGAAAAATCACCTCTGTTGGCTCATTATAAGACTTGCACAAAACAATTACTGAAGCTTCTTTTGCCTACTTTTCTTCTCGAAGAAAAGTAGGTTATTCTTCGCTTTCGCCTTTGGCGAGCTTATTGTAAAACTCGTCAAGGTCGGTTTTGAGCTCGTCCATGTTTTCGCAAATGCTGACCTTTTCGACCCAGAACGCCTTATAGACTCTGATAAGCATAAGCTGGGTATACGCAACGCTGCGATTGAGCTTGTCCTCGGCGTCGGCAAGAATTGCGTCCGCTCTTTCCTGCTCGGCGAGCTGCTCGTCTATGCCGAATTCTTCGCCTTCGGCTGCTTTTTCGGAAAATTCCTTTTCGGCGGCGGAGAGCTCTTCTTCAAGCTCCTCGTCATGTCTGATTTCGTCCTCGCTTTTCGGACGTCTGACGGTGACAGTCGCACGGCAGGCATAACCCGCTTTGTATTCGGGCTTGTGTTCTTCTCCGTCCTTGCGGGGGGAGAATTCGTAATCGTCCGATTTCTTTTCGTCGATTTCAACGTTCAGCTCATAGCCGAGGAAGGAAAAACGGTCGCGATAGCCGTCGCAGACGGCATTTACGTCCGCAATGAGCTTATTTTCATTCGACAGAAGCTGTTCATCCGACATTGATTTACGTTTGATTTCCATAAGTTGCACGTCCTTTTCAAGAATTATTTACGGCTTTCTGCCGTTAAAGTACGAAAAAATGTTGAAAAATGAATTGAGTTGGTGTAGAATATAAAAAAGACAAAAAACAAAAGCGAGGATAAGTCGATGAGCGCAAGCGATATAGACAGAACAATGACCTTTTCCGTCGGAGCACAGAGCGAGGAAGATACAAAACGGATACTTACAACGGTCTATGAGGCTCTTCTTGAAAAGGGCTATAACCCGATAAACCAGATAGTCGGATATCTGCTTTCCGAGGATCCGACATATATAACGAGTTACAGAAACGCCCGCGCGCTTATCCGTAAGATAGACCGTGACGAGCTTCTCAACACAATGGTGAGAAAATATCTCGGTATCTGACCCTTTCCTATATTATAAATCATTCTGCACCGACATTGCAAGAGTTTTTTAACCGAAAGCGGCGGCTGTCAGCAGAATGGGCAGGACTTTTTCATAAATTTTATCAAAATCACCCGGCGGCAAGGGGTTTTCCCCCTTGCCGCATTCTATTGTGAAGGCGGGAATTCCGAGCTTTGATATGACCCAGTCCTTATATCCTCCGAACGACGCGATACCGCTCGGCTTTGACACTGAGTACCCCGAAACGCGCGAAAAACATTCGGCAAGCATGAGCGAGCCGCGCGGACAGTCGCCGAGGTAATCATAATAAATTTCCTCGCCCTGCGTGTGCAGCGCGACAGCCGTTTTAAGTCGCGACGAAAGAAAGCGGGTGAGATTGCAGAGAGACTGAGTTTCCGGCTCGCTTTCGGGATACTGACCGCCGAAACGCGTCGGGCCTCCCGAATAAATTCCCGCTTTTCTTTCAAGAACGCGACATTCGGCAAAGCCGGCGTCATAATTGTGATTCAGGTCGACGCCACGTGCGTTTGCCTGCCAATGGGTAAAATCGCGCCCGGAGGGGTTCATGGATATGAGCCGCGGATAAAGAACGTGCTCTCGGGGGAAGGCGCCTTGCTGGATGTCAATCCCGTCCGGATTTATCACGGGGATGACGAAAATCTTCCGCCTTGAAAATATGTGCTTTGCGTCAAAGCCCGCGAGGAAGACACCGTCGCGGATTGATTTTGCGCAGTCGCGCACGAATCTGACGCAAACGAGGGCGGTTATGTGCTCCGAGCCGTGATGTGCGCCGACGACGAGATGACAGACGTCCCCCGAGCCGAGCGTCATGCAGTCGATGGGTTGACCGGAAAGCGAATGACCGATTGTGAAAAGCGATACGGAAGGGAACTCCTCCGCTATCGAAAAGCAATATTCGCGCACCTTCCGCGACGGCGCCGCCAAACCGAAATCAATATCCACAGTCCGCACCTCCCGAAAAGAATTCCCGCACTTTTATGGTATGCGCGGCGGGCGGCAGGGGTGACTTGCGGATGATGTGCAGCTGCCGAAAAAATTCATTTTCGGGTGAGAAAAAACGGCGCTTTCGTCGACTAAAGAAAAAAGGTGTTTTATCACACATCGGGCACGCCGTCGGGCGTAGAAAAAACGTCATCAAAAAAGTGCAAAATGCCGAAAAAGTCCGTTTCGGGTTGACAACGCAATGTATAAATGGTACACTATAATTCACGAAATGAGGTGAGCGACATAAAAAATATAAAGCAGAAAATACTCCCCGCGTCACTTTGCGGCGCGGCTGTCGGATTTACATGGTTCTTTTTCGGAGCGGTGGACACATTCGCCGGCAACAGGGGAGAATTTCTTTTCTCATTTTCCGATTTCGGTTGGCAACTCGCTCTGATTGCGCTTGCCGCTTCGCTTGTCATAGCGCTTGCGCTCCTCTTTACGGACAACACAGTCCACAGGGTTCTTTTCGGAATATTCTTCTGGATTGCGCTCATGGGTTATGTTCAGGCAATTTTTCTGAACGTCGGCATGGGGTCGCTCGCGGGAGATGACGTCGGTACGAAGGTAAAGCCCGGCTTTGTGATATTTGACACCGCGCTGTGGATTGTCATGGCGGTATTGTGTATCATAGGAGCAATCAAAATGAAAAAGTTCGATATAATAAAGACGGTGGCTGTCATTCTGCTTATTATGATTGTCGGAATGCAGCTCGTCGGGTGCGTGTCAAATATACCGAAGATAACCGACTCATCGGTTACAAAAACGGAAAGCGCGCAGGGCACTGACGCGCCTTCCGGCGGGACGGAAACAACCGTAGCACCCGCGACGACGGAAAAGCCCGATAAGCCGGATAAGCCCGACGAGGACGTAAAACAGTATCTCACAGAGGCAGGCATAAACGAGGTTTCGGCGGGAAAGAACATTGTTGTTTTTGTCATTGACCGCTTTGATATAAGCTATTATCAGGAAATGAAGAGCAAAGACCCGAAGTTTTTTGAAAAGCTGAAGGGATTTACGTATTTCAACGACAACATCTCCCTTTATTCAAGAACTTATCCCGGCATTGCGACGATGATAACCGGCGTGGATTACGAATATACGGACACGCCGAAGGCATGGGGCGCAAGTCCCGAGCCGTGGTTTGAAAAGGCATACGGCACCTCGCCCTTCCTTTCCGACCTTCAGAAAAACGGATATCGCATAAAGCTTTATACTGCGGACTATTACGGTTACAGAGACGCAAGGGCGATGAACGGCAGAGTTTATAACGTCTCCGGCGTTTCAAAATACGAGGTGACGGACAGGGGAGCGCTTGTCGGGAGCATGCTTCAGCTCGCGCTTTACAGATGTCTGCCGACGGCGCTGAAAAGCTCCGTTTCGGTATCGACTTCGTCGTTCAGCAGCGTCATAAGCTACGGCGGCGAGGCACCGGCTTACAAGGTCGACGACCCGCGCACATATGAGCTCATTGTCAAAAACGGGCTCACCGTCGACGACAGCGAGAAATCGTATACGCTCATTCATCTCAACGGCTGTCATCAGCCGTACAACATGGACGAAAACGGCAACCGCGTCGAGAACGGCTCGTTTGAGAGTGCGATGAGGGGTTGCTTCGGGATGATATATTCATATATCGACGAAATGCGCCGTCTCGGCGTTTATGAGGATTCGACGATAATCATCACGGGCGACCATCCGAGCGCGAGAGACGACGGCGAAATTCCAACCCAGCCCAGACTCACGGCACTTTTCGTAAAGCCTGCGGGCACATGCGATGAGCCCCTTGCATATTCGCATGCACAGGTCTCCCAGGAAAATCTCATCCCGACGATTGTCAAATCCGCGGGAATTGAAACCGAAAACGATTACGGCAGGTCATATTTTGACATAGCCGAGGGAGAAAACGTCACGCGCCATCACAAGTTTGAGCTTTATGACGACGGCGACACGAGAATAATCGATTTCGCCATCACGGGAATGGGCAGGGACTTTTCAAACTGGAAAATCGTTTCCGATATAAACATCGGGTCGCTTTATAACTGACCCAAAAGGAGAAAAAATGGATACTGTCATGTATTATATATGTTATCCTTTCGGATACGTTATGAAGTGGTGCTGGGAGCTTCTCGGCAATTACGGTCTTGCGATAATCCTTTTCACTCTCTGCACGAAGATAATTCTTCTTCCCGTCTCGGTGTGGGTGCATAAAAACTCAATAAAAATGGTCACAATCCAGCCGGATATAAACTTTATAAAGGCGAAATATTACGGCGACAGGGACAGAATTGCCGAAGAGGAAACAAAGCTTTATAAAAAAATCGGTTACAGCCCGTTTGCGTCGGTCGTACCGCTTCTTTTGCAGCTACTGCTCCTCAGCGCGGTTGTGTATATAGTCAAACAGCCGCTCACAAGTATTCTTCATATAAACGGCGAGACCGTCGAGGCGCTTGCAAAGAGCTTCGGACTTGAAGGGAGCGACCAGCTCGGTATCATAGGAATGATACAGTCCGGCGCGGAAACCGACGCTTCGCTTTCGGCGGTCGTATCGCAGATAAAGAGCTTCGACCTCTCCTTTGCGGGCTTTTCGCTCGGCGTTGAGCCTTATAAAACATGGGGAATATATACGCTCGTTCCCGTGATTGCGGGCGCTTCGTCGCTGCTTCTGTGCTGGGTTCAGAACGCTATAAACGTTCTCCAGGCGGAGCAGAGCAAGCTCAACAAATACGGAATGACGGTGCTTTCCGTCGGCATTTCGCTTTCGCTCGGATTCTTTGTTTATTCGGGCGTCGCGCTTTACTGGGTTGCGAGCAACCTTTTCGCAATTGTTCAGCAGCTTGTGCTCAATGCCGTTATAAATCCGAAAAAATACGTTGATTACGGCAAGCTCGAAGAAAGTCGAGCCGCGCTTGCGGACATTGAACGCCTCGGCGACGACAAAAAAGACGTTAAAGCCAAGGAAAACGCAAAGCGCGAAAGAGCGGATTACAAGAGGTTCTTCAAGATAGTAAACAAACACTTTGTTATCTATTCCGAACGGAGCGGGTTCTATAAATATTATGAGGCGCTTATCTCGGAGCTGAAAAAGAGAGCAAAGAACATGACGATTCATTACGTCACAAGCGATCCGGACGACGCGATTTTCAGGCTCGCCGAGACCGATCCGACCATAAAGCCTTATTATATCGGTCAGAAAAAGCTGATAACGCTTATGATGAGGATGGACGCGGACATAGTCGCAATGACAACGCCCGACCTCGACAATTATTACATAAAGCGTTCGCTTGTGCGCAAGGACGTCGAATATATTTATGTTCCGCACGACATGATGAGCGTCCATATGGGCTTCCGCAAAGCCGCCCTTGACCATTTTGATACGATTTTCTGCACGGGAGAGCATGTCGCAAGGGAAGTCCGCAAAACGGAGGAGGTTTATTCTCTTCCCGAAAAGACGCTTGTCAAATTCGGTTATCCTCTTGAAGAAAAGCTGGAAAAGGCTTATGAGGATATGGACAAGACCCCGCACGCAAAGCGCGAGATACTGATAGGGCCGTCGTGGCAGGAGGACAACCTTCTCGACAGTTGCGTCGATACGCTTATAGAGCAGCTCATGTGCGAAGAAAACCACATAACCGTCCGCCCGCACCCGGAATACGTCAAGCGTTATCCGGAGAAGATAAAGCTACTGACGGAAAAGTATGCCGGCGTACCGGACGAAAAGCTCACATTTGAACTGGACTTTACGACAAACAAATCGACATATTCGTCAGACCTGCTGATAACGGACTGGTCGGCGATTGCATATGAATTCTGCTTCTCGACGAAAAAGCCCGTGCTCTTTGTCAACACAAAGATGAAAATGGAAAATCCCGAATGGGAAAAGCTCGGACTGACTCCGGCGGAAATATACCTCCGCGACAAGGTCGGGGTTGCGCTTGAAAAGAGCGAGCTCGACAGGACGAAGACTGTCGCAGACGAGCTTATGTCAAGCGGGGAAAAATATAAAGAAAAGATAACGGCGCTTCTGCACGAGCACCTTTATTCATACGGAACGAACGGTGCGGAGGGCGCGAAATACATTCTTCGCCGTCTTGCGGAAATTCAGAAGAACAGAAAAGATTGATTTACGGGAGAAAATTTATTATGAAACGCATGAAAATTCTTTTATCGGCATATCTTTGCTTCGGCATGATGATATTTGCCACGGTCAACGCCGCGGCGTATATAGACCCTTCGGTTGTGTCATATGCGGCGCAGGCGATTGCGGGAATCGTTATCGCGGCGGGCGCGGTGTTCTTTGTCTGGTGGAGAAAGGTCAAGAAAAAGGTTTCCAAAAAGCTCGGTATTGACGAAAACGCCGGCAAGGAAGTCGAAGAGGATATCGTTATAAACGAAGATGACGAGGCAAAGTCCGATGAGGAGAATGCCTCCGATGACGCTGATTCATCCGATAAAACGGACGAAAACAAATAAAAGATAAATATTGAGGAGGACATTTCAATGCTTGGATTTTTCATTATAGGCGTTCTGGCGATTGCTGTCGGCGCGTTCTTCATCGCGAAGAAAAGCGGACAGGGAAGAAAGGTGAAGGCGATTGCGGGGACGGCGGCTCTTGCTGTCGGGCTTGTTATCTGCGTTTCGAGCTGTGTGCGCACAGTGCCGACGGGACACACGGGAATAGTCACGACGTTCGGTAACGTTGAAAGCTATACATATGAGGCGGGCGTGCATTTCACGGCGCCGTGGAAGACGGTTGTCAACATGGATAACAGAAACCAGAAGGCAAGCATAGACCTTACGTGCTTCTCCTCGGATATTCAGGAGGTTGACGTAACGTATTCGCTCAACTACCAGATACAGAAGGCGAACGCGCAGGATATTTACCGCACCATCGGCACAAAGTATTACGAAACGGTCATCACGCCCCGTATTCAGGAGGCTGTGAAGAGCGTCATGGCGCAGTACACGGCGGAACAGCTTCTCGAAAAGCGCGCGGAGCTTTCGCTTGAAATAAAAACCATATTGACGGAAAAGCTGGACAATTACAATATCGACGTGCTCGATACGTCGCTTGAAAACCTCGACTTCTCGGACGCTTTCACAAACGCGGTTGAGGCAAAGCAGGTTGCCGCGCAGAAGAAACAGCAGGCGGAAATCGAGCAGGCGCAGGCTCTTATGGAGGCTGAATACGCAAAGCAGATTGCCGAAATGAAGGCAAATGCAGACGCCGCTGTTGCGAAGATTGCCGCGCAGGCAGACCTTGACGTCACGAAGATTCAGGCTGACGCCGCCGAATATGCAGGCCAGAAGGACGCAGCAATAATCGGTCAGGTCAGAGATATTCTCGCCGCAGACAAGGAAAACATCACGGATGAGGACATCAAAAATCTTGTCATCTATTATTACGTTCAGAAATGGAACGGCGAGCTCCCGCAGACGTATATCGGCGCGGAGGACTTCTATAAGCTCCTTTCCTCTCTTGCGGAAAAGAACTGAAAAAACAAAAATATCAAATCCGGAGAGGTCTTGCCGCACGGCGACGGACTTCTCCGGTCGTTTTATCAAAAAATAATGGGGAAAAAACGGATAAATCATTGTTTTTTGCAAAAAACTCTGAAACGGTTGACAAAATCGAAAGAAAGTAATATCATATAATAATACACACCTCTCCCGCGGAGAAGTCGGGAGATATCACGAAAGAAAGGATGAAAGATATGCGTGCACTTGTGGAAAGCACGGGGCCTGTCGCTTCGGTGATAATTTCCATAGCGGTTATGCTTTTCTGCGGATTTCTGATGACGCGGATAACAAAGCTGCTCCGCCTTCCGAACGTAACGGCGTATATCGTCGTCGGAATACTGATAGGGCCTTACGTTTTTGATATAATACCGCAAAAGGTCATAGACGGAACGGAGTTCCTTCCGGATATTGCCCTTTCGTTCATAGCGTTCAGCACGGGAGAATTTTTCCGTCTGTCGACGCTGAAGAAAAACGGGATGAAGGTTGTCATAATCACTCTGCTTGAGTCCCTTGTGGCAACGCTTTTCGTCTTTATAGTTACATACTGGGTGCTCGGGCTTGACCTTGCATTCTCCGCGGTGCTTGCGGCGCTCGCGGCGGCGACAGCCCCCGCTTCAACAATGATGACAATCCGCCAGACGCGGGCGAAGGGAGACTTCGTCGATACGCTTTTGCAGGTCGTTGCGCTGGATGACGTTGTCGGCTTGCTTGCGTACAGCGCGGCGATATCGATCGCTCTTGCGTCGTCCGCAGGCGGCGGCTCCGCCGGACTTGAAAGCGTCATAAAACCGATAATTCTTAATCTTGTCGTGCTTTTGCTCGGCGGTGCGTTCGGATTTATTCTGAAACTGCTGATGAACAAGCGCTCGACCGACAACAGACTCATCGTTTCGGTTGCGTTGCTTTTCACCTTCTGCGGCATATGCGCCGTGATGGATATTTCGCCCCTGCTCGGGTGTATGTCCATGGGAATGGTCTATATAAACACAACGGATGACGACAAGCTCTTCAAGCAGCTGAACTATTTCAGCCCGCCGATACTGCTTTTGTTCTTTGTAAGATCTGGTATCACCTTTGACCTCGGGGCTCTCGTCAACACCTCGTCCGCCGTCGGCGGAGTGCCGCTTCTGGTTGTCGGAGTGCTGTATTTCTTTGTCAGAATCGTGGGCAAATATGCGGGCTCGTTTGTCGGTTGCGCGATAGTCGGCAAGGACAAAAAGGTTCGCAATTATCTCGGTCTTGCACTTATTCCGCAGGCGGGAGTTGCAATCGGTCTTGCCGCGCTCGGCGCGAGAATGCTCGGGGGAGAGACGGGAAACGCCTTGCAGACGGTTATCCTTGCGTCAAGCGTGCTCTATGAGCTGATAGGGCCTGCGGCGGCAAAGCTCTCGCTCTATCTCTCACATTCGTATTCGACAAAGCTCGAAGAGCTTACAGCCGACATTCCGACTGCCGAGGAAGGCGTTGCGAAAACGCCCGTTGAAATATTGACGGAGAGAATAAAGAAGATACAGTCGGAGCTTCCCGCTCACAGCGACCCCGCCCCCTCCGAAGAGGAGCAGGCGTTCCTTGAAGCGGCGGAGGAACAATATGCCGCGATGGGCGCGATGGGACGCAGACGCGGATTTATAAACAGAAAGTAAAGGAGAAATTACGATGATTTACGATAGTATTGCAAAGCTCCTCGGTGACTGGTCGTCACAGCTTGGAACGTGGTCTGTCATTTTCAGAATAGCGATTTCGCTTGTTCTTTCGGCGATAATCGGTTGCGAGAGGTCGAGCAAGAGACATTCCGCCGGCTTGCGCACGTTCATAACGATTTCGCTTGCGTCGACGGTGTCCATGCTCATCGACCTTGCGCTCATAGAGGGAACCGCCATAAGACTGCCGATTCTTTCCGCGGCGACGATAATCGCCTCGGCTATGATAAGCGGAAATTCGGTGCTCTTCAGCTCCAGAAACCAGATAAGAGGACTGACAACCTCCGCCGGACTCTGGGCTTGCGGAATAATCGGTCTTGCGGCAGGCGCTGGACTTTATACCCTCACCCTCGTCGCTTTTGTGACGACGCTCGTCAGCCTTTCGTTCTTCCCGAAGATTGAAATTTTCCTCAAAAACCGTTCAAACCATTTTGAAGTCCACCTTGAACTCAAAAACAAGGGCAATCTTCAGGACTTCGTGACGACGATACGCGAGCTGGGACTCCGCATAGACGATATCGAAGCAAATCCGGCATATCTCAATTCCGGACTCAGTGTTTATACCGTCGCGATAACGATAAGCTCGGCGGAACTTAAAAAATACAAAACGCACACGGAGATAATCGACGCGCTCCGTACACTTGAATATGTTTACTATATCGAAGAAATGAGATAAACCGAAAAGCGGGCTCCTCCGGAAGGGAAGAGCCCGCCTTTTTCTTTCGCCCGCGAAGGCTTGAAATGTTCATAAAGAAATGATAAAATGTAAATTGAAACAGGCGCGGGGAATAATTTCCGCGCGGGGCGAAAAAATAAAAATAAAAAATTTTTTGAAAAAGATGTAAAAAACATTTGCAATATTTGTCGTATTCGGTTATACTAAAAATGCAGATAATGACATAAAAGGAGAAAGGTATAGGAACGGTTGTCCTAGACTAAGTGTAAATTATGATTAAAAGTTATGCGGGGGGGGGGTACTTTTAGCCTCAAATAAAAATACTTCATCTAGCGGTACGCTAGATAGTATTTTTGTGCCTCGTAGTGGGAGTGGCAAACCTTTAACGAATCCATTTGCTGTGATCACGACTTTTACATATTCTATTGCTGACGCTGGCGTTGGCGTTTTTTCGTGTGAATACTAAATCTATATAGGGTTTAGTATTTTTTCGTATAAAGAACTGTACCGATTTCTGCTTGCACATTTTATGTCATTAACTGAGAACCTTGTAAGTTGTGGGATTCAGGCACTCACTAAATAAATTAAAATATTTTTGGAGGATAAAATGACGAGAATTAAAACAAAGAATAAGACAACTGTACTCTCAGTTGGTCTTATATGCTTGTCAGTGCTTATTATCTTGGCTACTGCATTAGCGTTCTTTACAGATAAGAAAGTGACTACTAACGATGTCAGTTTTGGTAAGATAGAGATAAATGTGGATGAAAGACAAATGCAGGCGATACCGTTAACTGATGTGTTACCAGGGGATAAAATAACCGACAAGATTGCTTTTAGTAAAAGCGAGTTAAGTGAATCTATGTATGTTAGGGCAAAGGTATATTTTGATACGTATAGCACTGTAGTTGAAGTAAAGGATTTAGTGACTAAANNTCCCTGAAAAAATCTGTATATAGGGATAGGAGCGCAAGAGCAGGAGGTGAAAGCGTGGAGGATGAGCAGATAATAAAGCTCTATTTCGACCGAAGCGAAGCCGCTATTCGCGAAACGGACAAAAAATACGGTTCGTATTGCATGAAAATAGCAATGAATATCCTCTCGAGCGAGCCGGACAGCGAAGAATGTATAAACGATGTCCTGCTCCGGATGTGGAATTCAATACCGCCGAGCAAGCCGCAGAACCTTGCCGCATATATCGGCAAGATAACGCGCAACCTTTCGATAAACAAATACAAAATGAAGTACGCGGGGAAGCGTGCCGAAGGTGAATTTGCCGTCTCTCTCGATGAACTTGACGATTGCGTTCCGGGAGGTGACACGATGGACACAGAACAGCAGGCAAAGCTCATCGGCAAGAGCATAAGCGATTTTCTTCGCGGACAGAAGGAACTCAATCGTAAGGTGTTTGTTTGCAGATATTTTTATTGCGATTCGGTTTCGGAAATAGCCGAAAGGTTCGGTATCAGCGAAAGCCACGTTAAAACAATGCTGCTGAGAACGCGCTCAAAATTAAAAACGCACCTGGAGCGGGAAGGAGTCACGGTATAGTGATAAGAGTGAACTTATGAAAAACGAAATACTTGCAAGAGCTATGACCGAGATAGACGACGAACTGCTTGCCGAAGCGCGGGAGCCCGTCAAAAAGAAAAAGCCGAATTTCCTCGTGATGACGAAATACATAGGCGCGATAGCCGCGTGCTTTGCGATAGTGCTTTCGCTCGTGCTTTTCGGGAATTACGGAAGCGGCGCGTTTGACGTGAGCGTTGACGGTCAGGTCATGGCGGAGGATATGGGAGAAATAGCGCTCCCGCACATTTCCGTCCAGACGCACGACCAGTCCACGCGCGACAAAAAGAAGATGACAGTTCCGGTTAAAATCGAAGCAAACGGGAAAACTGTTATCACAGCGTCGGAAGGCGGTATTCTTTGCACCGCCGAGGAAGGGGAAACCTCATCGCTCAAAACGAAAAATGACATGGTGTTTG
This sequence comes from Clostridiales bacterium UBA4653, assembly GCA_002405565.1. Taxonomy (GTDB): domain Bacteria; phylum Bacillota; class Clostridia; order Oscillospirales; family CAG-272; genus CAG-841. The sequence goes on along the minus strand of DHMB01000044.1, from coordinate 4,140 downwards.
AATGGACTGTGGACGTTTCGGGCAAAGAAAATTTTGAATTGACGGTGACGTCAAAAAAGAAAACCCTTATAATCAAAGCCATCTATGACGGCGAACGGGACTGTCTGATACTGTCCGCCGAGGAAGGCAAAAACTGAAAAAACATTTATGAGAAAAGGAAAAAACAACATGAAAAAGATTATTGCACTTTTACTCGCAGCAGTTATGCTGACACTCACAATCTCCCTTGTTTCCTGTGGCGGAAACGATAACCCCGGCACATCCACAGACGGCACAACAACAGATGGCACAACGTCTGCCGGCACAACGACAGAGGGCACAACCACAACAGAAAAGCCCGATGAACCCATAGCTCCCACATTTGCAAGCGCTCTCGAGCTCTATAACAAGATCTGGAGCACTTATACAGACGAAGAGAAGTTCCCCTCTGCAGGCGGCGACCAGGATCACAACTCCGAAAACCCCGGCGTTGTTGATATAGAAAAGTATAAGGATACGATTATGTGGTGGACGCACACCACGGAAGACCTTCTCGGAATGGTTACAAACGACGCGGCAAACCTTATGCATATGATGAACACAAATACGTTCAGCTCAGCAATCTTCCATCTTAAGGACGCTTCAACGGCAGAGAAGTTTGCAGAGGACTATAAGACATCCGTTCAGGCAACACGCTGGATGTGCGGCTTCCCGGATAAGGTTATAGTTGTTTCCGTCGGCGAATATGTTATCGTTGCATTCGGTCACACAGAGATAATCGACACATTCAAGACAAAATGCCTTGCTGTCGATACAAGCGCAAAGCTTCTTGTCGAAGCTTCCGCAATGCCCGAATGAGCATCATAAGATAAAGACAAAATAACGGCACGGCACCGCTTGTGCGGTGCCGTAGCTATGTAAAAAGGTGGACGTATGTTATTTTCAAGTATTCCGTTTTTGTATTACTTTTTACCGTGCGTAATACTTCTCTATTTAATTGCGCCGCGCTTTCTTAAAAACACGGTTCTTCTCCTTTCAAGCCTTGTGTTCTATGCATGGGGCGAGCCGAGGTATGTTATATGGATGGTGCTTTCCATCGCCCTCGGATACGTTTTCGGGCTTTTGATTGAAAAATTCAGAGAAAAACGTCATTGGCTTGCAAAGCTGTTTATGATACTTTCCGTTGCCAGCAGTCTTGCCGTGCTCGGATATTTCAAATATGCCGACTTCTTCATTTCAAACATCAATGCTGTGACGGGGCTTTCAATTCCGCTCCTCAAAATCGCGCTTCCCGTCGGTATCAGCTTCTATACATTCCAGATATTGAGCTATACCGTCGACGTTTACAGAGGCGACGTGGCGGCGCAGAAAAACCCTATCGACCTTGCAACCTATGTTGCGCTTTTTCCGCAGCTCATCGCGGGCCCAATTGTCCGTTATTCCGATATAGCGGAGCAGCTGAGAAACCGTAATCATTCCTTCGAGAAAATATCCGCAGGAATGAGCCGTTTCATAATCGGACTTTCAAAGAAGATTCTCATCGCAAACTTCCTCGGCGAGCTTTGCGACGTGTTCAAGGCTTCCGGCGATAAGTCCGTTCTCTTCTTCTGGCTTTATGCCATAGCATATACGCTCCATATCTATTTCGACTTTTCCGGTTACAGCGATATGGCAATCGGACTCGGAAAGATATTCGGCTTTGACTTCCTTGAAAACTTCAATTATCCTTATATTTCGGGAAGCGTTACGGAGTTCTGGCGCAGATGGCATATGTCGCTCGGATCATGGTTCCGCGACTATGTTTATATTCCGCTCGGCGGAAACAGAGTCAGCAAGGCGAGACATCTCTTCAACATTTTCGTTGTCTGGATGCTGACGGGAATGTGGCACGGGGCGGCTTGGAACTTTATCGTCTGGGGATTGTATTTTGCAATCATACTGATGATAGAAAAGCTGTTCCTGCTCAAATATCTGAAAAAGAGCAAGGTGCTTAATCACATTTATGTGCTTTTGCTCATAGTAATCAGCTTTGTTATCTTCGACGCGGCAAGCATGAAGGACGCGTTCTCATATATAGGCGCGATGTTCGGAGCAGGCGACTATCCGCTTGTATCGACCGAATTTGTTTACTATCTGCGCAGCTACGGAGTTGTCATCCTGATCGCGATGATCGGCTCGACGCCCCTTCCGAAGCTCGTTGTCAGCAAGATAGACAACAGTCGTGTCGGAGGAAAGATAATGACGGTGCTTGCGCCGATTGCCCTTTGCGTATTGCTTGCGGTATGCACGGCGTGCCTTGTCGACGGATCATACAATCCGTTCCTCTATTTCCGCTTCTGACGGAGGTGATATTATGAACAGCAAAACAAAAAGTATAATTTCTTTTGCAATAATTGCCGCGTTCTTTCTGACGATGGTCACAGCCTGCTGGGTGATACCTTCGAAGGATTATTCGGACAGCGAGCGCAGAAATCTTGCCCAGCTTCCCAAGGTTGAGCTGAAGGCTCTTCTCGACGGTTCGTTTATGACGAAGTTTGAAAAATACACGCAGGATCAGTTCCCGCTGAGAGAACAGTTCAGAACGCTCAAAGCGATGACGAGCTATTATGTTTTCCGTCAGCTGGACAATAACGATATCTATATAAAGAACGGCTATGCGGCAAAGATCGAATATCCGCTCAATGACAAGTCCCTTGATCACGCGGCGAGCAGATTTGAATATGTCTATAAAAAGTATATGGAAGGAAAGGCGTCAAACGTTTACCTCTCCATAGTGCCCGATAAGAGCTATTTCCTTGCGGATAAGGGCGGTTATCTCAAAATGGATTACGAAAAGCTTGTGTCCGTTATGAAGGATAAAATGACCTATGCGCAGTATATAGACATAATGAACACACTTGAAATTTCCGATTATTATAAGACAGACACTCACTGGAGACAGGAAAAGCTGGTTGATACGGCGGCGGCTCTTGCAAAGGGAATGGGCGTCAGCCTTTCGGGACAGTACAGGGAAAACACACTTGACAACCTCTTCTATGGCGTTTATTACGGTCAGGCGGCGCTTCCTATGCCCGCAGAGACGATCAAATATCTCACAAGCGATATTCTTGACAACTGCATAGTTACAAACTATGAAACGATGCAGAAAACAACCGTATACGATATGGAAAAGGCATACGGAAAGGACCCTTATCAGATGTTCCTCTCCGGCTCTATATCGCTTATGACGATTGAAAATCCTAACGCAACGACGGATAAAGAGCTTATTATCTTCCGCGATTCTTTCGGAAGCAGCATAACGCCGCTTCTCGTTGAAGGCTACGCAAAGATAACTCTTGTCGATATACGTTATATCATTCCGGACCGTCTCGGAGGATTTGTAAACTTTGAGGGCAGCGATGTTCTCTTCCTTTACAGCACGCTCGTTCTCAACAACAGCGAAACGATACAGTAAAAACAAAAATCCCCGCTTCGGCGGGGATTTTTGAGTTAAAAGAGAAGGGAAAAAGTGAAGAGAAGAGGTGCGCTCCGCGCGGGGTTATTATGTTTTGTACGGAGCTTTTGTGCCTGCGTGGACGTGGGAAAAGCAAGAGGTTTTTATTTCTCTTAAGGCTTCCTCCTTGAGGAAGCTGGCACGACGAAGTCGTGACTGAAGGAGTATCCCTTCCGCCGCGCATCGCGGCTTTTCGCGCCACCTTCTCGGCGAAAATTGTAAATGCCGCTCCGTTATGTACTTTCTTTTTTGAAAAGAAAGTACGAAAGAAAGCAATTCAGGAGGCACATCCTCCTGAAAGACCAC
>DHMB01000044.1:0-264 GCA_002405565.1 Clostridiales bacterium UBA4653 | reverse complement strand
CTGCCACGTCGGCTTTACCAAAGAAAAGGCGGGAGTATCGGCTCGAATCTTAAAGTGTTTTTAATTGTGCGGAGCTTTTGTGCCTGCGTGGACGGGAGAAAGCGAAAAAGTTTTCTCAAACCAATTATTGAAGTTTTTTTGCCCGAATATCGATAAAGACGGGATGACGGGAGGGGAAAACCTTCCCCTACATTTTAATACCCGTTTATGCAGGTAATAAAATAATTGCTCAAACAAATAACTAAAGTTTCTTTTGCCTACTTT
>DHMB01000097.1 GCA_002405565.1 Clostridiales bacterium UBA4653 | reverse complement strand
GAATCAAGTTTGAATCAAGCGGCGTAAATACAGAGCTTCCGACAATCAAGCTCGTTAAAGGCGAAATCACAAATCCGATCTATTCTCTTGAAGCAAAATACAATTATTCGCTCTTCAAGCTCGACATTGTCGCAGATGCCCCCGTTACATTCACAGACAGCACAGCAAGCTTCTTCCTTGCCGACGGTCTCGAAATGGCTTGTGAGGGCTCTGTCTGGAAAGTAACTTCAAAATAATCAGTTTTCGCTCAGTCATTTGATTTTTTCTATAAGAAAAGCCACCCGAATCGGGTGGCTTTCTTGATTTTACGAATGTAAATTGCGCATTTCATTATTCTTCCGAAAAAACAGCCGATTTTGCCGCATGCCTATTTTTCAGCCACACGGAGGTTGCTTTTCGAACCGTGGTGCTTTATCGGCTTCCATGTGACCTTTTTGAATATCGCAACAATTGAAATCGGGATATACGTCAGCATGAATATCGGGAAAGTGAACATATAAAAAATTTTGCGGAACGGGTCAAGGTTTATCTTTTTCCATTCGGTTACGGTCGTTATCGCACCGATGATAAACACCGTTCCGTATAAGCCCCAGAGCATGCCCAGAACCAGGCGCACAAGCTCGGGCGTTATTCCCTGCGTGACAGCAATCATCGTCCCGAGAACGAGATTGCAAAGGGTGGCGAGGATTGAAAGGATCGCCGCAGGCATGATTGTCATCGACATATCATAGCAGGAGAAGCTCCCTTTGAGCGCCCCCTTCGCGAGCCCCTTTCCGTACCTGCCGAACACCTGATAATAGCCTTTCGACCATCGGAGGCGTTGATTCCATGACTGCTTAAAGCTGACGGGCTGTTCGTCATAAAGCTCCGCATTCGGAGCAAATCCGATCTTTTCTCCGTCTGTAATCTGCGCGACGGAAAATTCAATATCCTCTGTCAGAAGGTGATACGGCCAGCCGCCCGCCTTGTTTTTCACTTTGCGACTGAAAAGGAATCCCGTGCCCGAAACGGCGCAGCTCGTCCCGATTATCGATCTCGCATGGCTGAGATATCTCGATTCGCGGAGATACCAGAGCGCATAGCCTGCGGAAATCCAGTTGTCACCGTAATTTTTGGAGTTTCTGTAGCTCGTGACAACTTCAAATCCGCTTGAAAAGGCGTCGTTCATTTCGTCGATGAATTTTTCATCAAGGATGTTATCCGCGTCAAAAACGAAATAGCCGTCAAATACGTCGCCGTAGTCTCTGCCGATCGATTTTATCAGCGCGTCAAGCGCATAGCCTTTACCGATGAGCTCTTTGTTCTGTCTTTCGTAGACGACGGCTCCGCGTGCCCGCGCGATTTCCGCGGTATCATCCGTACAGTTGTCGGCAATGACGAATGTCGTAATCAGTCCGGCGGGGTATGTCTGGCTTTTGATACTGTCCAGAAGATCGCCGATGACGGACGATTCGTTCCTCGCCGCAATCAGACATGCGAATTTATGCGGAGTTCCCTTCGGATATTTCTTTTTGTTCTTTGCAAAAATGACTATCGGTATATATACAAATTGATAAAAATAGCAAACGAGAAGCATAATCCCGATTACAAGATTTATTGTTTTGAGAATATTCATAATCGTCCTGTCAAGAGAAAAGCGTTTCGGCGGCTGAATAATCGATAAAACATCTTCCGCATTTTTCCGCCTTTTTATATCAGTTGGTTTACATTATACGCTCTTTGTCCCGAAAAAGCAATACAAAAATCAAATTTTATGCGTGATAATGCTGGATAACCTCAAAAAATGCGGAAAACACGCTCCGATTTTGTCGCAAGGCGAATTTATTTCGCGTCTGCCGACAGTAGCTTTTCCGCTATTTTCCCGACGTCGGCTTCCTTTCCTTCCGAAAAAACATTTATGACATAGAGATTGCCGTCATAAACGAATTTCGCCTGCCCCTCATATGATTTTCCGTTGTAATAGTTGCAATAATAAACGTCGGTTCCGCTTACGGTAAACGAAAGCCCCTGCTCAACATAGCCCCCGATGTAGCTATCGTTTACGCTGTCCCGGTTTAGAATTATATAATGACGGACGTTATAGCCTGCGCACCTTTGGTCTATGCGCACCTGCAAGGGTCTTTCCGTAATCGGCTCTCCCGCGTCGTCGCCCTTATAGGAGATCGTAATCGACCCGATCGACCCGCCGTCCGAAAGCAGAAATTCATCCGAATAAAGCGTATTTTTCCCCAACGCACTGTTCATATCGGCGGCGTTATAATATGTCACGGAGACGGGCGCCTCCGCATTTGCCCCGCCGAAAATGTTGATCAGAGCGGGAATCCCCACTATTGCAAAGCAAAAGCATGCGGCGATGATTGCCGTCGCCCATCCGATATTTCTTCTGCGCTTTGCCCTTTGCTTTTCCTCTTTGATTTTCAGGTGCTCCGCCAGAACTCCGGCGTCAATATGACCGATGGCGTCTTCAAGAAGATATCTGTTCATACAAAAATACCGTTCCTTTCAAGATGTAATTTCAAGCCCGCTTTGACCCTGTCAATCTCACGGTAGACCGTGTGCACAGAGACCGAAAGATTGGAGGCGATGGAGTCAACCGTTTCCGCAAGGTAGAAACGATCAATGAAGATATACCTCTGACGTTCGGTCAGAGTCTTCACATAAGCATTTATAACCTTCCCGACTTCCTCCGCAATATACTCCGCTTCAACGGAATTTTCGCTGTGCAGGCTGTTTACAAGATCATCCATGGAGACAGTCATCTCCGAAGGAATCCGTTTTTGGGAGGATTTCGCTCTGTAACGGTCTATTGCAACGCGCCGCATGATCTGCGTTATAAAAGCGGAAAACGCGGCAGGTCTTGTCGGCGGAATCGCATTCCAGACGCCGAGGTAAGCGTCGTTCCGACATTCCTCGCAGTCGGAGCGGTCATGCAGGATGTTATAAGCGATTCCGAAAAGAAACCGACCGTATTTTCTGTCGGTCTCCTCTATCGCAGACTCCTCCCGCTGCCAATAGAGCTCGACGATCTGCTCATCCGATATAACCGCCTGCCTTTTTGCAAGTTTGCTCATATTGCCTCCTATTCTCTGTTTCTGAAAGTACCTTCAATAATGCCTGTCGGAATTTCTGTGATATTTTCTCATGATCTTCAAAAAATCCTGAAAATTTTTGCGAAAGCCGTCGTGTAAGTCCCGCGACCGCTCGGACAACATCGTCATTTTGAAAAAGACTCCCCCGAAAATCGCGGAGGAGTCTTTTGGTTGTCCGGTTACGGATATGAAATTTTAATTTTCTCAGCCGTACCCGGATTTATTTAAGGATTGATGACCTTCCCTTTGACGCAGAACACGCCGTTTGTCAAGGGCTTTTCGCTGTCGGGCTTGCACAGAACTCCGCGACGGATCAGCTCGTCTGTAACATATCCGATAATCTGATTCAGATAACAGCTCATCCATTGATTGATCTGATCGTGCAGGTGCTTTGGCACAAAGCTCTCAAAGCTCTTGCGGACGTCTTTGATCCATTCGGCGAGGAGATCGTTTATCTTTTCATCCGTCATATCAAAGAGAGAAACAAATTTTTCAAACTGCTCCTCCGTAAAATACGGGATGTTGAGATAATACTTGCCTTCGGAAACCGTGATCAGATTATTTTGGATAAGATGTGCCGCTTTCTCGTCGGACAGAACATCTTCCGGTATCAGACCGTTTTTCGCTTTTTTCACAGCGCGGGAATCAAGCATCAGGCGTATTCCGTTGTTATGATAAACATCACAGTCGAAATATTTTTCTATCCAATAATAATATATCCTCAGCGATTCGTTGATCGCAACATTACAGCCGGAATCATATTCGGCGCAGTTTTCGGTTTCGTCTACGGTTTCTTCGACGGTAAACCAGCCGTAGCCGCCGTCCTTTCTTGGAGGGTACGGACCGTTTTCAAGCTTTAAGCGATTGTTTTTCACATCGCGGATCCTGCGTCTGAGCATATATGGGACGACAATATATCCCAGCCTGCCTATGCCGAAATCGCTGCCGTAAAAACTGACGGCGCCGATTTTGTCCTCCGCTTCTTTCAGGACAGCCTCAAATTTATCGGCAAGCACGTTGACCGCCGAGACGGACGCTTTCTCGGTCTGTTCTCTGTCTTTCAGGCGGAAGATAATGAAATCCGTTGCATATTTATTGCCAACCTTGCATATCGCGTCGCCATATTCCAGGCGGGGCAGCTCGTCCTCAATATACATCGTCGGTATGCCCGTTCTGATACTGATCTCCTCCACCGTCAGCGGCTTTTCATAAGCCGCAAGGCAGATAGCGCGGGCAATCTGTGTGTGAAGATATGCGTCGGAATCCATATTGCCATTGCACCCGGTTGTATGCCAATTGATTCTCTGATAAACCTTATCCATTTTGTTTTCTCCTATCCTGTCTCTGATTTTCTGGCGCCCGACGTTCAGTCGCCATTTGATTGTCGTTTCGGGGAGAGAATACTTTCGGGCAAGACCTCTGACAGACATCTCGCCGATGTAATAGTCAACAAAAATATTTTTATACTCGGAAGATAATGTGTGCAGATAGCGGAACACAGTTTCATATTGCTCCTGCGTGTTGTCCTCGTCAACATCCGAATAATCCGCAATATCAAAGAGCTCGTCGCACGACAATACGGTCGGAGCTTTATTTCTTGCGTCAATGAACCGGGCATATCTGTTATGAGCAATACGCCAGACCCATGCGTCAAGCGACTCGATATGA
>DHMB01000040.1:1747-3276 GCA_002405565.1 Clostridiales bacterium UBA4653 | reverse complement strand
GGGATGTCATTCTCGGATAAAATTTTTGAAGAAGAGTGAGAAAATCGGAGGGGCATAACGACTAAATGACGTAACCAAGAGCTTTGGAGGACAAAAAATGATTGCGAAAAGAGTCGTGTTTTTAATATGCATATGCCTGTGTGTTATGCTTCTGATATCCTGTGCGGACGGAGCCTTGCCCGCTTCGGTGACGACCTCGTCGCATTTGCCGGAAAGCTCTTCAACTCATGAAACCGCGTCAGCCCATGAAACCACGTCCGGAAGCGGAGAAAGTCCGGATAAGCCCGAAAATAATTTCGCCGCGCCGGAGGTTGTCCTTGTCTCCGGAAATACGGAATACCGCTGCAATTACTATGAAAAATCAACGGAGACCAAAGTTGAAAACGGAACCTCCGCCGTGCTTTGCGGCAGAGCGATACTTGGCGGATTTGACAGGCGTGAGCTTATCGGGAGAATACCGGAGGTGTCTGTCAACGAGCCGTTTTATATAACGGTCGACGGGAAAAGATGTGACGGCGCTTCGCTCAATCTTTATTCCGTCGCAGACGGTAAAAAAACAGACGTCGGAGAAGGAATATCGGCAATTTCAGACATTGTCCGGAGCGGGGATTATATAGGCGAGCTATTTGTGACCCGTTCGGGCGGCGACGGTTCATCCGTGACATATGCCTTTTATGTTCTGCTCAAAGGCTGATTTTGCAGTCTTATACAAGCGCGTGGGAGAAAATCCCGCGCGTTTTATTTTATTTTACTATTGAAATAATTGCTCGGATGATGTATTATATTGTGGTAATTTGAAAAAAGGGAAAGGATTTTTTCCGTGAGAAAAGCAAGATATGAAATAGATATGACGCGCGGCCCGCTTTTCGGTAAGCTGATAAGCTTCTCCGTGCCTCTTATGCTTACGGGTATTCTCCAGCTTCTGTATAACGCCGCGGATATGGTTGTTGTCGGCAAGTACGGCAGCGACACCTCGCTTGCGGCTGTCGGCTCAACGGGCTCTCTTATCAACCTTATAGTCAACGTGCTTATGGGAATGTCGGTCGGTGCGGGTGTTGTTGTTGCTAACGCAATCGGCGCAGGCGACAGGGAAAAGGCTTCGCGCGCCACGCATACATCGATTTTTATAAGCGTTGTGTTCGGAGTTGCCGTTGGCATATTCGGAGTTTTTATGGCAAGGCCGCTTCTTGAGATGATGAAGAGCCCGGAGGACGTAATCGACCTTTCTTCGCTCTATGTCAGGATATATTTTGCGGGTCTACCTGTCACAATGCTTTATAACTTCGGCTCTTCGATTCTCCGTGCAACCGGGGACACAAAGAGACCGCTTTATTTTCTCATCGCTTCGGGACTTGTCAATGTCGTACTGAACGTTGTATTTGTCAAGGGCTTTGGGCTTGATGTTGCGGGCGTTGCGATTGCAACGGTTATCTCAACGGCGATGTCTGCGACGCTTGTCACGATCTGTCTTATGAAGAGTAACGGCCCGTGCAGGTTGCAGCTTAAAAAGCTCCGTATATACGGAAAAG
>DHMB01000040.1:0-1709 GCA_002405565.1 Clostridiales bacterium UBA4653 | reverse complement strand
AAAAGAGCTTGTCGATATTGCGAAAATCGGACTTCCGGCAGGACTTCAGGGCTCGGTATTCTCGATATCAAACGTAATAATCCAGTCATCGATAAACTCGTTCGGCTCAATCACCATGGCGGGAAGCGCGGCGGCAAACAGCCTTGAAGGCTTTGTTTATACGTCGATGAACGCCGTATATCAGGCGGCGCTGACCTTTACGGGACAGAACGTCGGAGCAAAGCAATACAAGAGGATAAACACAATCTGCGCGCAGAGCCTTATAATCGTTACGACAGTCGGAATCATCGGCGGAATAGGAATATATCTTCTCGGCGAGCCGCTTGTCGGAATTTATGATGACAATCCGCAGATAATTGCCGAAGGCGTTAAGCGCTTGGGAATAATATCGGTTACATACTTCATATGCGGTGCAATGGATATGATGGTCGGAATGATGAGGGGAATGGGCAAATCGCTTATGCCGATGATAGTCACCGTTGTCGGCGTGTGCGGCGTGAGAATCGTCTGGATATACACGGTATTTGCATATTACCATTCGCTCTTCTGGCTTTATGTTTCGTATCCCGTGTCATGGATTGTGACGCTATTTATACACTGCGTGTGCTATTTTGCGGTGAGAAAGAAATTCCCGAAGGAAAATATGCCGCGTGACGAAGAAATCAGACAAACGGAGGAAATAAACGCATGAAAACAGCAATAATAGAAATGGAAAACGGAAAGACAATGACCTTTGAGCTTTATCCGGAAAAAGCGCCGATAACTGTCGCAAATTTTGAAAAGCTCGCCGGCTCCGGCTTTTATGACGGACTCATCTTTCATCGCGTCATAGAAGATTTTATGATTCAGGGCGGCGACCCGACGGGCACCGGAATGGGCGGCCCCGGCTGGCAGATAAAAGGTGAATTTTCTTCAAACGGCGTAAAGAACGATCTGAAGCACACAAGAGGCGTAATCTCTATGGCACGCTCGCGCCATCCCGATTCGGCGGGTTCGCAGTTCTTCATCATGCACAAGGACGCTCCTCACCTTGACGGTCAGTATGCCGCTTTCGGCAAGATGACGGACGGCTTTGACTGTCTTGACGAGATAGCCACTGTCAGAACGGATTATTCCGACAAGCCCCTTGCGGAGCGGAAAATCAGAAAAATCACCGTAAAATAAGATTTTCCCTTGACTTCGGGTATACTTGTATAGTAAAATGTAAACAGGTTAAAAGTAATGAAAGATAAGGAACCCGAAAAAATGGTTATGAGAAAGCAGAGCAGAATTTTAATAACCGAGCCTGCTTTCCGATTCGTTTCGGATTGACCATATGCACCGGAGCCGACCTCAATGAAAAGGTCGGTTCGGGTGCTTTTTTATTGCGGGCGGTTGCCGCGGATGTGCGGCGGATTCGGGAGGAAAAATGAACGTTTTTGATATACTTGAGCTTATATTCGGGCTTGCGCTGTTTCTTTTCGGCATGAGCCTTATGGGCGACGCGCTGAAACGCAGTGCGGGAAATAAGCTGAAGGTGATACTCGGCAAGTTGACTTCAAACACCTTCAAGGGCTTTTTGCTCGGACTTGTCGTGACGGCGATAATTCAGTCGTCTTCGGCAACGACGGTCATGGTTGTCGGCTTTGTCAGCTCCGGAACGATGACGCTGACGCAGGCTGTCGGCGTTATAATGGGCGCAAACCTCGGCACGGCGGCGACGGCGTGGG
>DHMB01000061.1:4637-11148 GCA_002405565.1 Clostridiales bacterium UBA4653 | reverse complement strand
GTACTTTCAATGGTAATCTGCGTTTCAATGCTTATCGGCTCGACATTCGCATGGTTTACGGACTCCGCAACCGCAAATGTCAACACAATTCAGGCGGGCAATCTTGCCATCTCATTTGAAATGCGCAACAGCGAAAATGAAGATTGGACAGACGCAAAGAACGCAACGCTCAATTTCCTCCGCAAGGACGAAACCGGCAAACTCACAGCGGACGCAAACATCCTCTGGGAGCCGGGATGCACATTTGAGCTTCCCGAACTCAAGGTTGAAAACGTCGGCAATCTCGCCCTCAAGTATCAGCTTGTTATTTCCGGCGCGACAAACGGCAATGACGACGGCAAGGACGGTCTCAAGCTGCTTGAAGTCCTCAAGTTTACGGCTGTAGTCAACGGCGTCGAAGGCGACGAGGTCAACGTAAAGGACGGCACGGCAATTGCAACAGGCGAGCTCAACAAGAACGGCGACAAGGCTGTTGTCAAGATCAAGGCGAGCATGGATACGACTGCCGGCAACGACTATAAGGGCCTTAAAATCAGCGGAATTTCCGTCAAGGTCGTTGCAACACAGACTACATACGAGTATGACTCAAACGGCAACACATACGACGCGGGCGCTCAGCTTCCCCTCGTAACAACAAAGTCCGCTCTCAACACAACTCTCACAAAGGGTTCGATCCCCATGGCAAAAAATGCCGATGGCACAGAGAGCACAACAAAGCACGTTCCCGTTGAGGTTACTCTCGGCGATACGCCCGTTGAAAACATCGCTTACAGCGAAAACAACTCCGGCTACACGGGCAAGGGCGTTCTTCTCGGCAGCACAAGCCTCAACAGCTATGCTTCCGCTCCCGCAGGCGCAGGCGACTACACATTCATCTTCAAGGACGGCACAATCACAAGCGCGGCAACGGGCTATAGCTCCATTGACAGCTTAAAGGATACTTCCGTCTATATGCTTGTCCCCGGCAACAGCGACGTTGTATTTGAAAACATGACATTCAACGGCGTTGTCAGCTTCGATATTCAGATGTATACATCTCCCTGGAGCTATCTCAACTCCATTACATTCAAAAACTGCGTATTCAACGGAATAATCGTCGGCTCTTGCCCCGCAAACAAGGCAACATTCGATGGTTGCACGTTCAATAATTACACAAACACAACATACGCAAACAACTCCAACCCCATCTGGTGGAGAGCCGCAACAGGCTATTGGGGCGCAGGCTCTGACGAAAGCGTACATTCCCTTGAAGAATTTGTTTTCGTAAACAACAACGTTACAAGCACACGTCCCGTAAAGATCGAACGCGTCGGCTGGAACTGCACGGCGAAGGTCACTATAATGAACAATACGTTTGATATAAGCGCACAGGCTGGCGACACGGAGACAAAGAACATGGCAATAAACATCGGTCAGAATGACAATACAAGCAAGCTCATTCTTGTCGACGAAGGTAACACGATTTCCGCAAACACAGCTTCGCTTTATACGGCGGCTCTCGGTAGCGGTTCAAACCAGTACATTGCGGTTTCCGGAAGCAAGGTTCTTGACGGCAACGGTAATGAAAAGGTCATCACAGCTATGGTCTGGAAGACAACCACAGGCGAGACATTCGAGCTCAAGTCCGTTGACTGAGTGTTTGTCACAGCGGATTAAAATTATCTGAAAAAACGCCTCCCGATATGGGCGGCGGGAAAAAAGCTCCCTTTCGCAAGGGAGCTTTTTTTATTTGTTTATATACTTTTTGCACCGTCTGACAATCATATCCGAAAGCACGGCTTTTGCGGCGTCCGGAAGAAGGTAAGGGAAAACGCAGGACAAAAGTATGCTCCAGAGACTTCTTGCTTCGCCCTTTCCGGCATAGACAAAATAAAACCAGGCGCTGCCGAAGGCATAACATGCGAAAAGTCCGAGCGCCATGCCGACGAATGCCCAGAGACGGCTTTCCGGCTTTATTTTTATGACCGCGCCCATTACGAGCGCAAGCGCTATAAATCCGATGATATATCCGCCCGTTGCACCGGTCAATGCGGCAATGCCGCCGCGGAAGCCCGAAAAAACGGGAACGCCTATCGCGCCGAGCGCAATATAAACGCAAACAGCGCACGTCCCCTGCCATATTCCCAGCAGACCGACAATCGTAAATACGGCGAACGTCTGCATTGTGAAGGGAACTATCAGCGGGACGCTTATCCATGAGCAGACAGCCATGAGCGCCGCCGCAATACCTACATTTATACACACCCTTATTCCGAGTTTTATCTTTGCCAAAAAAACCACCGCCTTTTTTCTTACGGATAAGAGTATATATCGCGGGGCGAAAAATGTCAAGAAATAAAAAATAAATATTTTCAATTTGCAAATCGCATTGACAATCCTCTCCGAATATTGTACAATTTGATATGTGAATATGAAAAATCGCAGGGGAATAATAATGGCAAAGCTGTATTTCAAATACGGGGCGATGGGCAGCTCCAAAACCGCAAACGCCCTTATAACAAAATTCAATTATGAGGAGCGCGGGATGAAGGTCTGGCTTATAAAGCCATCGACAGACAGCCGCGACGGCGAATGTACCGTCCGTTCGCGTATCGGGCTTTCCGCGGAGGCGCAGGTCGTCCCGCCGGAGATGAATATCGAGAAGGAATATAAAAATCATGCCGACTGTCACGTCATCATTGCGGACGAGTGTCAGTTTTTCACGCCGGAGCAGATAGACCAGCTGCGCAATCTCGTAAACGATAAAAATCTGCCTGTGCTCTGCTTTGGGCTCCGGACGGACTTTATGACCCGTCTTTTCCCCGGCAGCAGGAGGCTTTTTGAGGTCGCCGATTCGATAACGGAGATAAAAACAATCTGCCGTTGCGGCTCAAAGGCGATTGTCAATGCCAGAATCGACGGCGAAGGGAACGTTCTGACAGAGGGCGAGCAGGTTTTCCTCGGCGGAAACGACAGTTATGTCGCCATGTGTCACCGTTGTTGGAAAAAAGCGATTGATAAACAGAAAAAACAAAGGACAGAGGCAAAGAAATGATAGTCGGAAACGAAGCTCCCGCGCGCGACCGCCTTCTGGCGAATTTTCACACGCACACATCGCGCTGTCATCACGCCGTCGGCGAGGACAGGGAATATGTTGAGGCGGCGATAGCCCTGGGAATAAAAACTCTCGGCTTTTCGGATCACAGCCCGTATTTCTTTGACGGCGATTATTATTCACATTTCCGCATGCGTCCGGAGGAGTTTGAAGGGTATATGAGTTCGCTCCTTTCACTTCGGGAGGAATATAAAAACGATATCGATATCTATATCGGCGTCGAGGCGGAATATTATCCGAAGCATTTCGGCAAGCTCTGCGACTTTTTCTCCGGTTACCCCATCGACTATATGATAATGGGGCAGCATTATCTCGGAAACGAATATGACGGGACAAGCAGTTGCAATATTTATACAGAGGAAAAAGACCTTGAAAGCTATGTAAGTCAGGTGACGGAAGGGCTTTCGAGCGGTAAATACGCGTATATCGCACATCCGGATATTTTTCAGTTCCGCGGTGACGAAAAGGTTTACGAAAAGCATATGGGAAGGCTTTGCGAGACGGCAAAAGCCCTCGGCATACCGCTTGAAATAAACTTTCTCGGGATAAGGGCAAGCCGTCATTATCCGAGAAAGGATTTCTTCCGCATTGCGGCGGAGGTCGGGAATAAGGTCATCTTCGGCTGTGACGCTCATTCGCCGACAGAGCTTGAATACAGAAAAGAATTCGATTTTGCCGTAAAAGAATACACAGACCCCATGGGGCTTGAAAGAGCAGAACAGATAAAATTAACACTCAGAAAATAAAGCTTTTGACTTTGGGAGAGACAGAATATGATAACATCCATCGTAATTTGTGCCGTAACGTGCGTCCTTATGATACTTTCGATACTTCTTCTGCCGCAGATAAAAATCGGCAAGCTGAAGCTCGATACTTACTGCGTCGTTGCCCTTGCGGGCGCCTGTGCAATGCTTATTGCCGGTTGCGCAAAGCCGAAGGAAATACTTTCGGCTTTCACAGCGGACAACGCCGTAAATCCGCTTAAAATCCTGACGCTTTTTATTTCAATGACGGTGCTTTCCGTTTTCCTTGATGAGGTCGGATTTTTCGGCTATATTGCCGCGTTTGCGCTGAAAAAAGCGGGCAGAAGCCGCAAGAGACTCTTCTTCTATCTCTACATAACTGTTTCCGTTCTGACGGTGTTTACGTCAAACGATATCATCATTCTCACATTCACGCCCTTCATATGCTATTTTGCAAAGAGCGCGAAAATCGACCCCGTGCCGTACCTTTTCGCGGAGTTCATCGCCGCAAATACGTGGAGCATGGCGCTCATAATCGGAAATCCGACGAACATCTATATCTCATCCGCAATGGGAATAGACTTTGTTTCGTACCTTAAAGTTATGATATTGCCGACGATAGCGGCGGGATTGGTCGCCCTCGGAATTCTCTGGTTTTGCTTCGGCAAGAGCCTTTCAAAGCCGATAGAAGTCAGCCCCGACGACGGGGAAGAGGCGAAAATCAAAAACAAGCCCCTGCTTATAATCGGACTTGTGCTTCTTTCCGTTTGCACGCTTATAATGGCTGTCGGCTCTTATTTCGATATCGAAATGTGGATTGTTTCCTTCTCGTCGGCGGTGCTTCTCTTCATCCTTGTGCTGATTGCGTCCGCCGTTCAGAAGCATAAGCCGACAGAGCTCGGCGGTTGTCTGCGCCGCGCGCCGTGGCAGCTTATTCCGTTTGTGCTTTCGATGTTTGTCATTGTGTCCGCTCTTGACGACAGTGGAGCAACGGCTCTGCTCGGAAAGCTCCTCGGCGAGAAAAACGTCGTCTTCTCTTACGGACTTTCCTCCGCCCTTGCGGCGAACATGATAAACAACATCCCGATGAGTGTGCTTTATGTGCCCGTTCTCAGTACGCTTCCGGAGGCAATTGCAACGCCTGCCGCCTTCGGCGCGATAGTCGGCTCGAACATCGGCGCGTTTATCACGCCTGTCGGTGCGCTTGCGGGAATTATGTGGATGTCGCTTCTGAAAAGATACGGCGTTTCGTTCTCGTTCGGAAAATTCGTGCGTTACGGCGCCGTGACGGCAATTCCCACAATTCTTGCCGCGCTCGCTGTTATTTCGGTTATTATATAAAATTTTTATAACAAAAACTCCCCGCTTTCGGCGGGGAGTTTTTATATTATTGTATTTTGAAATCATACCAGAGTCAAGTCAGGATTTCGCTCCGGGAGCTTACTTTTTGTATCTGACGACAACTATCCACCAAAGGACAAGTGCCGCCTGTATCGGCGCGCCGACAACGAAAAGCAACCAGAAATTATAGCTTAAAAATTGAAGATAGAACGCCGCGAGAACCGACCAGCAGAAGAGCGACGAGCAGACAAGTCCGACCCATTTGTTGCCCCATTTCATGCTGAAACGGTACATTATAGCCGCGGAGAGCGGTATTGCCCAGATGAAAAGCGTCCATGCGTTGATATTTTTATACATAATGAAATATATAAAAAACGCGGTTGCCGCAGTCCATATTCCCGCAATCATGAGAAGGGAAATGACGAGTCGGTAGCCCTTTTCTTCTTTCGGGGCGTTATATTTTTTGATTTGTTCGGCGGCACCCTCCGTGACGAAAAAGTCAATCGAAACGGAGAAAAGCTCTGCCATTTTGCAGAGGGTTTTAAGGTCGGGCATGCCGTCGCCGCGCTCCCATTTTGATATTGATTTATCGGAATAATTCAGTTTTTCGGCAAGCTCAAGCTGCGTCCACTGCTTGCTTTTGCGAAGCTCTGTGATATTCGTTGCAACAATTTTTTCAAGTTCCATTTTATGTATCCCCTCCACGGACAATTCTATCACAAACCGAGGGCAAAATCAATAGATGACGGAAAAAATGAAGAGCGCACGGATATTTGCGCTCGCGGGCGTTGCCGGAAAGAGGGCGGGCGGCATTTTTGCGAGAAAATGACGAAGGAGTGTATTTCGCCGCTCGCCAATCCTGCCTGCTTTTGCGATTTGCAAGAAGAGCAGGCTTCGCCGAGAAGAGATTTTTAAGGCTCCCTCTTTGAGGGAGCTGGCACGACGAAGTCGTGACTGAAGGAGCACTTCTTACACCAAGCTGCGGCTTTTCGCGTCACCTTCTCGGCGAAAATTGAAAACGTCGCTCCTTTATGTACTTTCTTTTTTGAAAAGAAAGTACGAAAGAAAGCAATTCAGGAGGCACATCCTCCTGAAAGACCACCTGCAAAAGTTCAAGGCGGAGCTTATCTGCCTCGTCGGCTTTACCAAAGCAAAGGTGGAAGTATCGGCTCGAATCTTAAAAGGCTTTTTTATTGTGCGGAGCTTTTGTGTCTGCGGGGACGGGAGAAAGTGTGGGACTTTTTTCTTGCAGAGCAGGAGATTAAGGCTCTCCCATTGGGCGAGACTAAAAAGGAACGCACAAAACAATTACCGAAGTTTCTTTTGCCTACTT
>DHMB01000061.1:0-4555 GCA_002405565.1 Clostridiales bacterium UBA4653 | reverse complement strand
TTTCTTTTCAAAGAAAAGTAGGGCGGCATATTATGTAGTGAGCGGAGAAGTCCGCAATATATAAAGAGAAGGTATAAGAAAATGAAACATATAAAAACAACATTCATAGGAGGCGACCTGAGGCAGATATCTGCGGCGGGATATTTTTCGGGAAGAGGCGCGGAGGCGTGCGTCTGGGGATTTGAAAAGTGCAGACTTCCCGAGGGGGTCACCGGATATACGTCGTTTGAAGAAGCCTGCGACGGGGCGGACGCAATAATTCTTCCTTTGCCATACGGCAAGGACGGGGAAATAAACTGCCCGATGACGGAAAAAGAAGTCACGCTTGCGGCGCTTCTGAATTGCGTCGACGAAAAAACAGTAATAATGGGCGGCAGACTTGACGAAAAGGCATATAGCCTTGCTGCCGCGCATAATAATAAAATAATCGACTATTACGGCAGGGAAGAGCTTTCCGTGCTCAATGCCGTTCCGACGGCGGAGGGCGCTCTGGAGGTCGCGATGAGAGAGCTTCCTGTCACGCTTTTCGGAAGTCGTGTGGCAATAATAGGCTTCGGAAGGATAGGCAAGGTGCTGGCGAAGGTGCTTTGCGGACTTGGCTCCGACGTCACTGTTTTTGCCCGTAAACCGGAGGCAAAGGCATGGGCAAGGGTGTATGGTTGCAAAGCTGAGGACACCGCGAAAATGGGCGAATACCTTTCCGGTTTTGTGTGCATATTCAATACGGTGCCTGCGCCGGTGCTCGGCAAAGCGGAGCTTTACAGCGTAAGACATGACGCCGTCATAATCGACCTTGCGTCAGCTCCGGGAGGGGTTGACAAAGGCGCCGCCGAGGAAACGGGAGTCAGGGTTATAAGCGCGCTTTCGCTCCCCGGAAGGGTAGCGCCCGAATCTGCCGGAGAGATCATCGCCGAAACTGCCGTAAACATTCTTTTTCAGGAGGGTATTTTATAAATGATAGGATATTGCTTTTGCGGGTCGTTCTGTACGGTTGAAAAATCGATTGCGGCATTGCGCTCGCTGCGCGCGGAGGGAAACGACATCCTGCCGATAATGAATGACAGCGTCTACTTCTCCGATACACGCTTCGGCAAGGCGGAGGACATAAGGCGGACTGTCGAAAACATATGCGGGAGAGAAATTATTCATACGGTCGTCGGCGCGGAGCCGATCGGCCCTTCTGTCAAGCTCGATATGCTCGTCATCGCCCCGTGTACGGGAAACACTCTTGCTAAAATGGCGCTGGGGATAACCGATTCCGCCGTAACAATGGCGGCAAAGGCACAGCTGAGGGCAGACAGAGCCGTTGTTATCGCGCTTGCGACAAACGACGCGCTTTCATCGAACCTGAAAAACATTGGCGCAATGCTCCAAAGGAAAAACGTGTATTTTGTACCGATGGCGCAGGACGATCCGGAAAAGAAGCCTCATTCGCTCGTATGCGATTTCGGTATGCTCAAAAATACAATGGTTGCCGCCTTCAAGGGAAGGCAGATTCAGCCGGTTTTCATAGGCAAAGAGCCGAAGGAAGGATAAAAAACAAAGGCTGTGACGGAGATTTCCGCCATAGCCTTTTCTGTTGACAAACATTTTTCGCAGGGGTATAATAAGAGCGCAACACATATGCGCGGGAGGCGACGTTATGACGGACATATCTCTTTATTATACCGAAAGCGGAGAGGGCTTTCCGCTGATCTTCCTCCACGGAAACGGCGAGGACAGCGGATATTTCGTCCATCAGACAGAGTTTTTCTCCGCATATTTCCGCACGATCGCAATAGATACCCGCGGTCACGGCAGGTCGCCGAGGGGAGAAGGCGAGTTTTCGCTTGTCCGCTTTGCCGATGACCTTCACGACTTTATGCTCTCGCACGGTATGGAAAAGGCGCACATCCTCGGCTTTTCGGACGGCGGCAATATCGCGCTTTGTTTTGCGCTGAAATATCCGTCGATGGTCGGGCGGCTTGTGCTCTGCGGGGCAAATATTTCTCCGTCCGGAATAAAAAGAAACGTGCAGATACCGATAGAAATCGGCTATTCGATTGCAAAGCTGTTTGCAAAAAAGAGCGATGGCGCAAGGGCAAACGCCGAAATTCTCGGGCTTATGGTAAACGAGCCGGATATAAGTCCGGAGGAGCTTTCGCAGATCAAAGCTCCGACGCTCGTCATTGCCGGAACGAAGGATATGGTTCGCCAAGGCCATACGGAGCTTATCGCAGCGAGTATTCCCTGCGCCGAACTTGCGTTTATAAAGGGCGACCATTTCATAGCAAACAAAAATCCGGATGAATTCAATGAAAGGGTCAAAGAGTTTCTTTGCGACGGGCAGAGCGGGGAATGAGCCTGACGCGGGAAATTATATCAGACAAATAAAAATCACGGGGCTTTTCAGCTCCGTGATTTTCATTTATTTTGTTGAATTTATATATTCCGCAACGGTTTTTGCCGGGTCGGCGGAGTCTATCCAGTAGTCCGGAAGGATTCCCCTGCCTTCTGTAAATCCCGTCATATTAAAGACCTTGAATCCCATCAGGAAGCATATGTTTGAATTCGGGAGACGATACCACTTGACATCCCCGAACTGTCCGCACCCGCAGGACGCACTGCCGATCGTCACCGAGTTTTTTACCGACCTTGCATACATTATCGCCGCCTCGCCGGAAGACGAGACTTTTTTGTTCTGAAGCAGATAAAGCTTTCCTTCAAAGCCGGAGCGGGACGAGTCGTTTCTGTCGCTTACGAATATCGAATATCTTTTTTCGTCTGCGTTTTCACTTTCTTTTTCAAACAGAGGGGATATGAGCTCGGCAAGCTCGAGCTCCCAATTTGCATATCCGGAAAGGGCTTTTGTGAAAGCTTCCGGAAATTTGCTCGCTCCGCCACGGTTGTTCATTACAGACCAGATAAGATTTTTTGCCCCGCTGTATTTCGTTCCCATATCCGAAAATTCAGATAATTTGCCCGGGTCGAGAGCATAGGATGTGTGGTAAACGGTCGGTACGCCGAGCGTTTCTTCGTCATACAGCGGTACGTTATTCTCCTTTATCTCGTCTGTACGGCAGACATGCAGAGGAACAGAAATCCCGCAAAGCTCAAGCGCGCCGGACGGATTTTCCGTGTATTCTCCGAAGAGAAAGCGTTCGGCTCCGCTCGGAGACGGGAGCGTGCGAAACAGATTTTCATCGCTGATTTCGGAGGGGTCAAGCATTTTCCCGTGCAGCTCTCCCTCCGATATTACCGTCAATTTATCTCCGCGCTTTTCAAAAACGATGTCCGAAAAATATGCTCGGAAAAGATGACCGAATTCAAGATACGGAGTTCCTGCAAAAGAAAAATGGGTGTCGTTTATTATGTCTTTGAGCGATGAATGAATACGCTTTTTCAGCTCACCCGAAGGAAGTCCGTTTTCGGGAACGGACGCTATGAGTTCATCTCGGATTTTGTCAAAATCGCATATGTCTTTATAATAATCGTAGCCTGCGTATGAATATTTCAGAAGCTCAAAAAACACGCGTATATCTTCGTCCGCTCCGTCGCGCGAAACGTGCTCTGCCGGCGTAAATTTTTTGCCTGCGTCATCATATACGGACAGTACGTCGCTGAAGCGACGGAGCTTTTCGATAATATCTTTGCCGATTTTAACCGGCTTGTAATCTTTATAGCATTTTTCAAATTCACTCGATTTCATATGAAATTTTTCTCCGTTATCTTATTTCGACTATCCCCGCGTGCGGGGTTCTGTATGTAAGGGATTTGTTTGTGAATTCTGCGCCGTTTTCTATGCAGAGAATAACGTTTATCACGCCGCCGTGAGTGACGAGGAGCGGGGTCATTCCGCTCTCTGCGGAACGCGCTTTGAACTCCGCCCACGAGGCGCGTATTCTTTCAAAAAACGCCTTCGGACTTTCGCCGCTCGGGTACGGTTCGTCAAAGTCGAGCGACGCAAACCAGAGTCCCGGATATTTTTCGGCGGCTTCCGTTTTCGGCATGCCTGCCAGCACGCCGTTGTTGACCTCGCGGAATTCCGGAAGAAGGTCTACCGAAAGCGAAAGCCTTTTTCCCGCAATCTCCGCCGTTTCTCTTGCGCGTGCAAGGTCGCTTGAAAAAATATGCGATATGCCCTTGCCGACAAGGCTTTCCGCCGCTCTTTCGGCTTGCGCTCTGCCTTCGCTTGTGAGTCCATAGACGCTCCAACCGCCGAAACGGGTTTCATCATCCATGCCGTGACGCATTAAATATATCATAGAAATCCTTTCTTAAAACAAACGGCGACCTTTTCGGGGTCGCCGCTTGAAATATTATCAGTCGTGGAGATAATCGAGATAATTCTTGAGCTCTGTCTTTGTGAATGACTTGGAACCGAAGAAGTCCGTATCAAAACCGGAGAGCTTGTTTGACGCAACGTAGCAGTCCGAATTGAAGAGAACGGGAACAACGGGAGCGTCCTCAAGGAGGAGCTTTTCTGCCTGGTGAAGCAGCGCCGCTTTTTCCTTCTGGGTTGCTGCCGCAAACGCATCTTCGATAAGCGCGTCATATTCTTCGTTATAATAGCCTG
>DHMB01000075.1 GCA_002405565.1 Clostridiales bacterium UBA4653 | reverse complement strand
CCGGCGCGAGAGTTCAAATCTCTCCTTCTCCGCCAGAAAAAGCCATTCGCAAAAGCGAGTGGCTTTTTTCATTTTTGCCGCAACCCCCGCCGTATGTGACGATAAAAAAGCTATTTGACCGGTGCTTTGTGAATATTTCACACAGTTGTGTGAACAGAATTGACAATTAACGGCAAAATATTGCAAATTGTAAATTGACGTTGTAAAATTCAGTTACGAGGGCGCATCGTAACGACGCGTTTCTTGAAAAAATATTTTTTGGAGGACATATTTATGGGATTTCTTGACGGAATCAAGGCTGCCGCAAAATCGATTAAAGCCGAGCAGAACTCATCGGGAGTTATCATCGGAGGTGCAAACAAGGGCTGCTATGTAGCTGCGGTTATTTCCGAAAAATTGGACAAAAAGACCGGAGTTCACATTGCGGAATATATCGATTCTCCGGACACGCTGAAGATCACAAAGGCAAACGGAGAGGATGTTAAATCGTTCACCAGCGCCGACGTAAAATCATACAAGATAATCGCTTCCACACATTTGATGATGTTTATAAAGATAAACTTCAGAAACGGCGAGGTCAGCACACTCAAGGTTGCAACTATGACGATAGAAAACAACCAAAATGGCGGAACGACCACCGTATATACACACGACGCAGATGATATTGTTTCCGTGCTCGCCCCCTGCGACGTTGAATGAAGGCGATCAGGTGCCCCTTCTGCGATGCAAACGAGCTTGTTCCTGTGTCCGGAAGGACTATGAAATGCGAGTACTGCGGCTCGGTTTTCGTTCTTGAGAGCGATGAAGTACCGTGTGACGTTTTGAAAGCGGATTTTGATTCAAAGAGCTTCCACGACAGGATGATGAAATATCTGTCCGAATATCCGACAGCCCCCGCCGATATATTCGACTCAGAATTTGAAGACGTTGAAATAAAGCTGCGTCTCTTCAAAAGTGTTCATTATGATCCTAATCTTGTATATCGCAGAGAAACCCTGAATCCCGATTCAAACGCTTTTGTTCCTTACTATACAATGAGATACATATACGAAGGAAAAGGATATTATCTCGGCGCATACGGAATAGGGCTTACAAAGTCATACGGGGTGCCGCCCGATGTCACAGAGAAGATTTCAAGATCCGTTCTCGGACGGATAGGAAATGACAGAATAGGCGTTTTGGCTCTCATTCTCGGTACGCTTTCCCTAGTGTGCAGTTTTAGTCTCACCTCGGTCTTTCTCGGGATAGTTGCTTTGGCGCTCCTCGCCGCAGGCGGGGTCATAACTTACCTGTTTTATCAGAAGTACAAAGCGGAAAAGCTGAAAGAACTCGTGAAAAACGGCGCAGAACGAAAAAAGAAATACGCAGAGATGTTTGGAAAGGATCAGTGATAAAAAGTTGCCGCTATCAAAAATAACCAAACAAAAAACAAGCCCGGAAGGGCTTGTTTTTTGTTTAGGAAAAAATTATAAAAAACTTTTGCAAAACCTATTGACTTTGAGTAAACTCCAAGGTGTATAATGATTTCAGGTAAAGGAGGTGAGCATAGGTGACGATAAAAGAAGTCGGCGAAAAATACGGAATTTCGGGAGATACCCTCAGGTATTACGAGCGTATCGGCATGATACCGCCGGTCACAAGAACTTCGGGAGGAATACGGGATTATACCGAAAATGATTTGAGTTGGCTTGAACTTGTACTTTGTATGCGCGGCGCAGGACTTCCCATTGAGGCGATAATCGAATATGTAAAGCTTTATCGTATGGGAGACGAGACGTTCGCTGCGCGGCTTGCGCTTTTGCAGGATCAGAGAGAGGCGCTCATTGAGCAGAAGGAGAAGATCGAAGCTGCTCTGAACAGACTCAATTACAAAATCGCAAGATATGAAGTTGCCGTTGAAACCGGGAAACTGACCTGGAGCGGCGACGAATGCAAAAAATAAAAAATAATATATGAAAGGAAAAATCATTATGAGAAAGAATTTCGGAGCAAAGCCTTATACCTATCCGCAGCCAGTTTTTATCCTTGCCGCTTACGGCAGTGACGGCACGCCCTGCGCAATGAATGCAGCTTGGGGCGGAATAAGCGAGGGAAATGAGATTTCAATGTGCATAAGTGCCGGTCACAAGACGACAAAGGACCTTCTTGAAAAGGGCGCGTTTACGGTCAGTATGGCGGATGCGGATCACGTTGTCGCCTGCGATTATGTCGGCATAGTTTCGGGAAATACGGTTCCCGATAAGCTTGAAAAATCCGGATTTCATACCGTCAGATCCGAATTTGTCGATGCGCCGATCATAAATGAGCTTCCGATAACGCTTGAATGTAAGCTGAAAAGCTATGATAAAAATACCTGCCGCCTTGTCGGAGAGATAGTCAACGTAAGCGTTGACGAGCGTGTGCTCGACGCGGACGGAAATGTTGATGTCGGCAAGGCAAGGCCGATAACCTTTGACCCGTTCAACAACACATATGTTGTGCTCGGAGAGATCGTTGGCAAGGCGTTTGAGGACGGCAAAAAACTGAAATAAATTCCGAAAGGACGTGAAAAAATGAGTTATTTTGAGAACGTGAAAAAGAATTTCGGATTTGGATGTATGAGACTGCCTATGCGTGGCGAAGAGGTTGACCTCGAAGAGTTTTCGCATATGGTTGACACGTTTATCTCCGAAGGCTTCAACTATTTTGACACGGCGCACGGTTATATCGGCGGCAAGAGCGAAATTGCAGTCAGAGAAGGACTTACAAAGCGCTATTCGAGGGATAAATATATACTGACAGACAAGCTGACAGGAACATTCTTCAATAAAGAAGAGGACATTCGTCCGTTTTTTGAGAGCCAGCTTGAGGCTTGCGGAGTTGATTATTTTGACTTTTATCTTATGCACGCGCAGAACAAGAGCGTATTTGAAAAGTTCAAAAAATGTCGCGCTTATGAGACGGCGTTTGAACTGAAAGCAGAGGGAAAAGTGAAACACGTCGGGCTCTCGTTCCACGACAGCGCAGATGTGCTTGACAAAATATTGACGGAATATCCGCAGGTTGAGGTTGTTCAGATACAGCTCAACTACGTTGATTTTGACGATCCGGCTGTTCAGTCCGAAAAGTGTTATGAGGTTTGCCGTAAGCATGGAAAGCCTGTGATCGTAATGGAGCCGGTCAAGGGAGGAAGCCTTGTAAATCTTACGGACGACGCAAAGAAAATCCTTTCCGATCTCGGCGGCGGAAGCCCCGCAAGCTATGCGATACGTTTTGCAACCGGCTTTGACGGAATTTTTATGGTTCTTTCCGGTATGAGCAATATGGAACAGATGGAGGATAATCTTTCTTATATGAAGGATTTCAAGCCGCTCGATGAGACCGAAAAAGCGGCTGTCGAGAAGGTTTGCGAGATAATCCGCTCAAAGCATCTCATCCCTTGCACGGCTTGCAGATATTGCACGGACGGTTGCCCGAAGCATATCTCAATTCCCGATCTTTTCTCCTGTATGAACGCAAAGCGCGCATATCACGACTGGAACGCAGATTACTATTACGGCGAAGTTTATACAAAGCACAATGGCAAGGCTTCCGACTGTATCGGTTGCGGAAAGTGCGAGAAGATCTGCCCGCAGCATTTGCCCGTCCGTCAGTTGCTGAAGGACGTCGCAAAGGAGTTTGAAAAATGATTGAATACAGAAAACTGCCGAAGGGAGACGAGCGGATAAGCACGCTCGGACTCGGCATGGGCGGGATACAAAACACCCCGCCGGACGAGATAGAAAAAGTCATATCGATGGCGATTGAAAACGGGATAAACTTTTTTGACCTTTGTGCCGGCGGCGCGTCGGTATACGAGCCGTTCGGAAAAGCGATACGCGGCAGGAGAGAAAAGGTTTATTTCCAGCTTCATTTCGGCGCAGTATATAACGAAAACGGCGAATACGGCTGGTCAAGAAGTCTCGAAAAAATAAAGTCAACTTTTGCCTGGGAACTGGAAAAGCTCGGCACGGACTATGTTGATTTCGGATTTCTTCATTGCGTTGACGAAGACGAGGACATTGCGGATATATGGCAAAGCGGCATTGCGGATTACCTCTCCGAGCTGAAAAAGCAGGGAACCGTGCGCCATATGGGTTTCTCCTCGCATACGCCGTCAGTTGCAAATAAGCTGATAGATACAGGACTTTTTGATATGATGATGTTCTCCGTAAATCCCGCATATGACCTTGAATGCGGGGATGAATACGGTATCGGAACAACGGGCGAGCGCGCGGCGCTTTTCCGTCGTTGCGAAGCGGAGGAAATCGGAATTTCGGTTATGAAGCCGTTCCACGGCGGACAGCTCCTCTCCGAAAAAACGTCGCCTTTCCGCAAGTTGCTTACAAAGAATCAGTGTCTGCAATACGTTCTTGACCGTCCCGCAGTGCTGACGGCGGTTCCTGGGGTGAGAAGTCTTTCTGATCTTTCGGAGCTTCTGGAATTTTCAAAATCGACGCGGGAAGAAAACGACTATTCCGTCATAGGGCAGTTTACGCCCGAAGCGGCTGTCGGAAACTGTGTCTATTGCAATCATTGCCAGCCCTGTCCCGCCGGGATAGACATCGGGCTTGTGAACAAATATTATGATCTTTCGCTTGCCGGCGACGGAATGGCTCACAACCATTACAGCAAACTCGCCGTGAAGGCTGACGCCTGTCTTGAATGCGGACATTGCGAGAAGCGTTGCCCGTTTGGCGTAAAGCAGCAGGCGAAAATTAAAAAAATCGCAGAATACTTTAACAAAGGAGAAAACCAAAATGATTGATAACGTACTTACAAGAAAACACGCTTCGGCGAGAGCCGGAATCGCCGTTAAAACACTTATTTCGCTCGGAATTATAGCGCTTGCGCTTGTTCTGCCGCAGATTGCTCACCTTGCCGTCGGTGCGAGCGCAGGTATAATGCTTTTGCCGATGTATCTTCCCGTGCTTCTCGGCGGATGTCTGCTCGGAGCAAAGTGGGGTGCCGCAATCGGCGTGCTCTCTCCGCTCGCAAGCTACTTTATCACATCGATGCCCGCGCTTTCAAGATTGCCTTTTATGATGGCGGAGCTTGCTGTTTTCGGGCTTATAACCGGACTTTTCTCCGATAAAATTCAGAAAAACGTCCGGATGGCATTTCCCGCCGTTATAATCGCGCAGGTTAGCGGAAGAGCGTTCTTTATGCTTGCCGTTGCAACGTTCGGAAGATTTGCCGGTCTTGCAACCTCTGTGATATGGGGACAGATAAAGACAGGTATGATCGGACTTTTCGTGCAGGCTGTGATAGTTCCGCTTATGGTGATTGCGCTTGCAAAGATTCTTGAAAAGGACAAAGCAAATGACTGACATCGAGCTTGCAAAAAAAGCCCTTGCGGGTCACACAATCGCTCTTTGCAGAGACGGAGATACCGTCACAAGCGATAAGCGCGGAGTTGCGCCGATGGTTGATTTTATTTGTGAGGGAAGAGATCTCCGCGGATATTCCGCGGCGGATAAGATTGTCGGAAAAGCTGCTGCTGTGCTGTTTATAAAGGCGGGGATAAAAGAGGTTTTCGCCGAGGTGATCTCAAAATCGGCGAAGGAGACTCTGTCTTTGCACGGAGTTCCGTTTTCCTTCGGGAAAGAAACCGAAAGAATAATAAATCGCGAAGGCACAGGACTCTGTCCAATGGAAACAGCCGTTTCGGAAATTGATGATGTCGATACGGCATTCGAGGCAATATGCCGCAGACTCGACAGCCTGCGTGGCGCGAAATAATGCAAAAATCTCCCGTCGCTCAATGCGACGGGAGATTTTATATATTTATTGTGTTTTTCTTGATTTTTTCAGTCTGCGCTTATATTTTTTCGTTTCAATGATATATTTCGGCAAAGCCATCATTCTTCCTATGCGTGACGGCTGCTTTATCAGTCGCCAGAGCCATTCCAGATGAAGCGAGATGAAGAGTTTCGGCGCGCGCTTCGCCGTCCCTGCGTAAATATCGACGCTGCCGCCGAGGCAGGCGATGACAAGGGGAGAAAGGCGAGCTGCATTTTCCATAGCCCATTTTTCCTGCGCCGGAAAACCGAGGCAGACATAAAGAACATCGGCTTTTGCAGCGTTGATTTCGTTTACTACGGCTTCTGAACCCTCCGGGGATTTATCAAAATATCCGTCGCGACAGCCTGCAATTTTCAGCCCGGGATACCTGCCGCGCAGGTTTTCGGCAGCCTTTTCCGCAACGGTTGGCTTGCCGCCGAGAATAAAGAGGGAATAGCCCTTTTCGGCACACATACGGGCGACGTTTTCCCCGTAGTCAACGCCCGCAACCTTCTCACGAAGGGGCGTTCCGAGAATCTTTGCCGCCTTCAGTATTCCGGCGCCGTCCGGGAGGAGAATGTCGGCGGAGGAGATTATCTTCATTATGCTCTCATCCTCCGAGCACGCCTGCGCAATTTCTGCATTTGGCGTAAAAACTACGGTTTTCTTGCCTTTTTCGAGTGCGTTTTCTGTCATAAGAACCGCCTCGGACATTGTTATATTATCAATTCTGAGCCCTCTTATATCGGTTTTTGACAAGCTATCACCACCTAACGAAAGAAATTTTATCATACAAGCCGTTTTATTACAATATAAAAGGCATATTTTTATTATTTTTTGCAAAATTTTATGGACATTATTCCGTATGCGTGGTATAATAACAAAGATAATTTTGAAAATGGGGCAGTATTTATGACGGAAATGTTTTCCTTGCCGCCCATAGGCACAAATTGCTATCTTTATTTTGACGAAAACTCCAGCGACGCGGCGATTATTGACCCTGCGTCCGGCGGAGATACGGTCTTTGAGAGGGCAAAGGAGCTTGGGCTGAAAATCAGATATATCCTCCTTACGCACGGTCATTTTGACCATATCGGCGGGGCGGACAGGCTTT
>DHMB01000150.1:13589-13719 GCA_002405565.1 Clostridiales bacterium UBA4653 | reverse complement strand
GAGACGGGAAAATCATATTTTACAGCATGACGTTCCTTTATTCCGCGCAGAAGATACAGCAGCTCCTGCGTCCTGCCGACGGCAAATGACGGAATGACGAGATTGCCGCCCTTTTCAAAGGTTTCGGTAA
>DHMB01000150.1:0-13514 GCA_002405565.1 Clostridiales bacterium UBA4653 | reverse complement strand
ACGGACAGCGTCGTGCGCCCTGTCGCCGTAGGTCGATTCGGTTATGACGACGTCCGCCTCGTCCGGCATTTGCGGGTCGCACAGGAGCGGCCGCTCGGAATTGCCGATGTCGCCGGAGAAGATGACGGTGCATTCCTTTCCGTCCTCTGTCAGACGGAGCTTGACGGAGGAGGAACCGAGCAGGTGTCCCGCGTCAAAAAATCTTGCCGAGACGCCTTCTGTGACGGCGAAATCTTTATTATAACCGTAGCTCTCAAAGAGAGACATCGTCGCGTCGACGTCATTCTGGTCATAAAGCGGCTCATATGCGCCCTTGCCGGAGCGCTTTGCTTTTCTGTTTTTCCATTCCGCGTCCGACATCTGAATGTGCGCGGAGTCCGAAAGCATGACGGAGCAGAGACGGCGTGTGGCGTCTGTCGAATATATTTTTCCGTGAAAGCCGTTCTTCACAAGAAGCGGCAACTTTCCGGAATGGTCTATGTGTGCGTGAGTGAGAAAGAGAAAGTCGATTTCCGTAGGTGAGATGGGCAGGTCGCGGTTTTCATACATATCGGGGCCCTGCTCCATGCCGCAGTCGACGAGGAATTTTGTTTTTCCCGTTTCGATGAGCGTGCACGAGCCTGTGACCTCATGAGCCGCGCCGATAAACGTAATCTTCATAAAAGCACCTTCCTTTCAGAATAATGATAACACAATGCCCCTTTATTTACAATATGCAAAAGAAAAAATTCGTCTATTGACATCCCGCCCACGAATATGGTATTCTTATACTGCACAAAACAAGAAGGAGAACCCGAATGACAGAAGAAATAAACTCTCATCCGATAAAAAACAAATATTATAAGCACCTTTGGTATGTATTGATATTTCCCGCATACCTCATCGCCTTTTTCATCCTTGAAAAGCTGATACCGAACGACTTTCCGGCGGATCAGATGTTCCTTTCGCATATTCCGCTTGATGACAAGATTCCGTTCTGCGAATACTTTGCAATACCATATTCGCTCTGGTATCCGGCGCTTGCGGCTATCGGAATATATCTCATCTTCCGCGACGCAAAGGGCTTCAAAAAATATATGATATACATCGGCGCAACGTTTTTCACGATGATTATCATCTGCGCGATTTTCCCGAATTATCAGGATATGCGCCCCGATATAACTGGAGACGAAAACATATTCTGCTTTATGATGAAGCGCATTTACACAGCCGATACATATACAAACGTCCTCCCCAGCGCACATGTTTTCGGCGCAATGGCGATAGATTTTGCGGTCATCGACTGCAAGTCCCTCCGCAAGCACAAATGGCTTCTTGCGGCGGCAATCGTCCTCGGCGTGCTCATATGCATGTCGACAGTGTTCGTAAAACAACATTCCATTCTTGATATCTTCGCCGCAATTCCCCTCGGGTTTATCTGGTGGGTGATAATTTATAAGGTAATCTTCAAAGAGAAAAAGCAGTCGGCGTAAATAAAAATCCACCCGCAAGCCGGGTGGATTTTTGCATGATAAACGAAACGTCCCCGCAAAAGCGGAGACGTTTTTTGTTTTATTTTCCGGATGCCGCAAGGCGGTCGGCTTCTTCATCCAGCTTTTTGTTTCTGAAATAGAGCGCAACGTCAATTGATATCTCAATGAAGTTGAGCACATAGAAGAAGAAGCTCAATACGAATATAAATCCGGATTTGGGCGTCACACCGAATGCGCCTGTTGCTTCGATAATCTTTTTTGCAATACCGCAGGCATAACCGACGAGAAGGAACACCTCAAAGAAGAGGCTTTTGCCCTTCGCCGTGCGGGAAACGAGCGATTTGCGGATTGATATCGGCCATGAAAGACCGAAGCAAAAAATTGTAAGTGCTTCAAGAAGATCAACTATCATTTTTTCATTCTCCCTAAGTCTGATTATTTTCTTCTGTAATCGGGCAGGAGTTTGGGTGAAACAGCGTCTGTGACAATGCCTGCCGCCTCGCGCTCCGCGTCGAATTTTGCGATATGGTCAAGCGTGAGCGCGCCGACCTTCACATTCTTTGATTTTTCGGCTGCGTTCTTTCCGGCGCTTCTTCCGAAAACGATTATGTCGAGCAGGGAATTGCCCATGAGACGGTTTCTGCCGTGTATTCCGCCGACAGCCTCGCCTGCGACGAAGAGATTTTCGACGTTCGTCGTCATTCCGCTTACGTCAATGTCAAGTCCGCCGTTCTGATAATGGAGCGTCGGATAAACGAGAATCGGCTCTTTTCTGATGTCGATACCGTAGCTTCCGAACATACGCATCATTGCGGGGATTCTGCGCTCGATTGTGCCCTCGCCGCCGATCTTTTCGATCATCGGCGTGTCAAGCCAGACGGCTTTACCGTTGCCGGTGTCAATGCCTTCGTCGCGGTCGGAACATTCTCTGATGATTGACGCTGCCGCAACGTCACGCGTTTCAAGCGGGTGCATAAAGACCTTGCCGTCGCGGTTGACGAGCTTTGCGCCGAGAGAACGTACCTTTTCCGTTACAAGTGCGCCGAAAATCTGCTGGGGGAACGCCGCGCCCGTCGGGTGATACTGGAGGGTATCCGCATAGAGCAGCTTTGCGCCGACTCTGTAACCGAGGACGAGACCGTCCGCCGTCGCGCCGTAATGGTTTGAGGTGGGGAAGCCCTGATAGTGCATACGACCTGCGCCGCCCGTCGCTATGATGACGGTCTTTGCTCTTGCAACCATCAGCTCTTTTGTTTCCATATTCATAAGAACCGCACCTGCCGCCTTGCCGTTTTCATCGAGAATAAGCTCGATTGCGGAGGTGAAGTCAACGACGGGAATTCCGCGGTTGAGGACTTCGTCGCGGAGCGTTCTCATGATTTCGGCACCGGAATAGTCCTTTGCCGCATGCATACGCTTGCGTGACGTACCGCCGCCGTGGGTTGTTATCATTGTGCCGTCGGGAGCCTTGTCAAACTCAACTCCGAGGTCGTTGAGCCACTGAATTGCTTCCGGTGCGTCGCAGACGAGCTTTTCGAGAAGCTCCTTCTTTGCCGCAAAGTGACCGCCGCCGAAGGCGTCGAGGAAATGGATTGCGGGGGAATCGCCCGGCTTGTCAGCCGCCTGAATTCCGCCCTCTGCCATCATTGTGTTTGCGTCGCCTATGCGCAGCTTTGTGACGATCATCGTCTTTGCGCCGGCATTGTCGGCTTCAATAGCTGCGGAAGCGCCCGCGCCGCCGCCGCCGATTATAAGAACATCGACATCATATGTTACGTCTGAAAGGTCGACGTCGCCTGCGGAAATGCGGCTGTGTGCCTGAAGCATTTCGCAAAGCTCATGAGGAACTTCTTCGCCCTTGTTTGCGCCGATTTTAAGCGTGGCAAATTCGCTCTTTTTATAGTCGGGATGATATGCCGCAAGCAGATCTTCCTTTTCCTTTGCCGTCATACGGGCGGGCTCATACGCTATGTTTGCTTCTCTTGCCGCTTCGACAGCCGCAAGCGATTTCTGAAATTTTTCCGAATACATCCTTTTGCCCTCCCTTATTTTTCAATCTCTCTGTTGTTGTAAAGCTCTTTCATCTCTTCAATGGGCTTGCCCATGAGCGCTTCGAGGAGCTCTGTGAAGGTGCCGTCCTTTATTTCCTTTACGCGGTTTTCAAGGTGCTCGGACTTCGGCGCGAGATACTTGCCGTTGAGACGGCGCGCGAGCATTGCAACCTGCGGATGAGAAATTCCGGCGGGGCAACGCGATGAGCATATTCCGCACATTACGCAGTCAAACGACTCCTCCGCGCACTTTTCGTATTCGCCTCTCTGAGCGTAAGCAATATACTGCATTACGTTAAGTCCCTGAGGGCATGCCTTTGTGCAGGCGTTGCAACCGACGCAGGCATATATTTCGGGATAGAGCTGCATCATTATCTGCTCTGTCGGCTTGATTTTTTCAATGTCGTAAACCTGCTTTATAAGCGGGAAGAAGGGAAGAGTTGCAATATACATATTATTTTCAACCTTCGTCTGGCAGGCAAGGCAGGTGCGGAGAGTTCTGTCTCCCTTTATGCGGTAGATTGTGGCGCAGGCGCCGCAGAAACCGTTACGGCATCCGCATCCGCGCACGAGCTGATAGCCCGCATATTCCATTGCGCGCATTATCGTCAGATCGTCCGGAACGGAATATTTCTTGCCGAACAGATATATATCAACCATGTTTTCCATATGGCATATCTCCTTTTATCAATACTCATTCGGGAGCTCGTCGAGCTCGTCGAGACGGAATACGGGGCCGTCCTTGCAGACGTATTTTGCGCCGACGTTGCATCTTCCGCATTTGCCGATACCGCATTTCATGCGAAGCTCGAGCGTCGTATAGACCTGAGTTTTTTCAAAGCCGAGCTCCGTAAGTCCCGCAAGGGTGAACTTGATCATTATCGGAGGGCCGCAGAGAATTGCGATTTTATCCGGAGAGAATGCCAGCTCCTTTACATAGTTCGGTACAAAGCCGACGTGACCTGTCCATTCGGGCTGTTCGCGGTCGATCGTCAGGTGTACGGTAACGCCTGCGTCATTTGCCCATTCGTCGATTATTTCTTTATAGTCGACAAGATCCTGCATGCTGCGGGAACCGTAAACAATGTCGATTTTTCCGTAGCGGTCGCGGTAGTGACGGCAGTAGTTTATGACGGAGCGGAGCGGAGCAAGACCGATACCGCCCGCGATGAAGAGCATATCGTGACCGACAAACTCCGTATCGACGGGGAACGATCTGCCGTACGGCCCTCTGATCGTTATCTGCTGACCGACCTCCATTGAATGGAGCCATTCTGTCACGCAGCCGCATTTTTTGATGGAGAATTCCATATATTCCTCATTTGTCGGCGAGGAGGTTATTGAAAACATCGCCTCTCCGACGCCGGGAATCGAGAGCATTGCGCACTGACCGGGCTTGTGTTCAAAAGCCTTTTTGCCGTCCGGAGTAACGACTCTGAAAGTCTTTACGTCGGGCGTGTCTATGCGGATATCGGTAACGACGCCGATCTTCGGGATAAGAGGTTCTTTTATGTCAATCATTTTCTTTTCCTCCCAGCTTTTTCATTACCTTGACAATGTTCATCTGAATGGGGCATTTTGAAAGACATCTTCCGCAACCGACGCATGAGAAGAGTCCGCCGTTGTTCGTCGGATAATAGACGAGCTTATGCATGAATCTCTGACGGAAGCGTTCGAGCTGGGTGAGTCTCGGCTGACCTGCGGACATCTTCGTGAAGTCCGAATACATGCAGGAGTCCCAGCAACGGAAGCGCTTGACGCCGTGACCGGTGTTGAAGTCCTTTATATCGTAGCACTGGCAGGTCGGGCAGACGAACGTGCACGTTCCGCATCCGAGGCAGGACTGTGAAAGCTCCTTCCATTCGGGAGCGCCGAAGAACTTCTCTGTTTTGCCGGCGCCGAAGCTGTCAGCCGAAAGGCTTGCGAGCGGGAGCTTTGCAAGTCTCTCCTTTGTGACCTTTTTCTGCTCTTCGACGGCTTTTCCGTCGGTCTCTTCCGTGAGGGAAGCAAGTCTTGAAAGCAGAGCCTCGCCCTTTTCCGTTTTTGCGTCCATATAGAGGGCGTCGCCTGTCATATGGCAGACAATATCTCCCTCGGGGGAGGAAGCGTCTATGCCGAACGTCCCGCAGAAGCAGGTTTCGTGCGGCTTTGTGCACGCGAGCGACATTATTACGCCGTGCTCGCGGCGGTTTTTATAGTAACTGTCGACAGGCTCGGCGAGGAACACTCTGTCCAGAATTTCAAAGCTTCTGACATCGCACGCTCTCGCGCCGAAGATGACGAAATCCTCACATTCCTCTCTCGTGTCGATAATTTCGATGTTCTTTCCGTCGACCTTGAAATCCATGAGATTTTCCGTCTGCGGGAAGAAGAAGTCCTTTGCGCTGCGGACTGTGTTCAGCGCGTCCGAAAGGACTGCGCCGTCATGCCATTTTTCAAATTTCGCGCCCGCCTTTGTATCGACGGGGAGATAAAGCGTTTCATTTTCCGCAATGGCGGAGAAAAGCGAATTCAGCTTGTCAATTGAGATTTTACGCATTGTCGCCACCCCTTTCAACAGCCTCCGAAGGCTCGATATCGTCCTGCGAATAGTTGACGATGGGCGCGCGACTGCCGACGGTCTCTCCCGCCTGATAGTCGCCGTAGAAGCTGTTTATATCCTTTATGAATTTGCGGTTGAGGAGGTGAAGCGGAATGTGCTGAGGGCATACTCTGGAACATTCGCCGCAGTCCGTGCATCTTCCCGCAACGTGGAACGCGCGGATGATGTGGAACATGCTGTCCTCAAAGGAGTTTGCCGCCGCCTTGTTTTCAACGCCGGAATTCGGATTGTCGAAAACGCATTTTTCGCATGTGCACGCGGGGCAGACGTCGCGGCAGGCGTTGCAGCGTATGCAACGGGAGAGCTCTCCCTGCCAGAACGCAAAGCGCTCGCCCGGCGTCATTTTTTCCAGTTTTTCGACCTCGTCAAAGCGTCCGCTGTCGAGAACCTCTCCGTCCTCGCCCATAAGCTCGTCATACGAAACGTGCTTTTTGGACTTGCAATGAACGCATCTGTCGGGAAGGAGGTTTTCTCTCTTTTCTTTTATGACGCCGTCATAAAGCGTTTCGATTTCAACCTCGTCGCCTTCGCTCTTTACGGAGGAGATACCGTCCGCCATGGATTTTATCTTTGTGATATCGAGCATACCGTCGCAGGGGATGCCGATTGCATAGACCTTTTCGCGGTCAAAGCGGTGCTCGGTGAGGAGCTGATTTATGCTGTATGTGTCGCAGGGCTTGACGAAAATGAGAACCTTTCCGTCGCCCTTCTGAGTTTCTTTTATGAGATATTTTGAAAAGTTTGCGCCGCAGAAGTCGCCGAAAACGAAATCCTTTTCAAGCTCCTCTGCGCTGTGGAACACCGCAGGGGTGACGTCATAGTCAAATTCGCCTGCCTTCCAGCCGAGGACTCTGTCCGCTGTGCCGTCCGAAAGCAGCTCAGAAGCTCTTTTTATAAGAGCCGCACGGTTTATTTCTTGCATCTTAAGTCCTCCAATCTCTTGTTTTCGCCGAGTGCGGCGACTTTTTCCGCAAAATCGTTCATTGTTGCGGCGAATTTTGCGCCTTCCGCCGCGGATACCCATTCAACTCTTGTTCTCTCTCTTTCAATGCCGAGGTAATCGAGCATGGAGAAGAGCAGAGACATACGTCTGCGGGTGTAATAGTTACCGGAGGTGTAATGGCAGTCGCCGGGGTGGCAACCGCAGATTATGACTCCGTCCGCGCCTCTCTGAAAAGCGCGGAGAATGAACATCGGGTTTACTCTGCATGAGCAGGGAACACGGATGATCTTGACATCGGCGGGGTAATTCAGGCGGTTATTTCCCGCAAGGTCTGCTCCCGCATATGAGCACCAGTTACAGCAGAACGCCACGATAAGGGGCTTATATTCGTTTACTTGCATATTGCGTCAACCTCCGCCATGATTTGTTTGCTTGAGAAGCCTCTCAGATCCATTGCACCCGACATACAAGCGACCGTGCACGCGCCGCAGCCCTGGCAGACCGCCTCGTTTACCGTCGCAACGCGGCGAACCTTCGTTGTTCTGTCCGGCATGCGGAATTCCTTGCTGACATACGAAATCGCACCGTAAGGGCAGACCTTTTCGCATGTCGAGCAACCGTTGCACATCATCTCGTCCGGATGAGCGACGCAGGGGTTACCTGTCAGCTTGTCTTTGCAGAGAAGTCCGATGACCTTTGAAGCCGCGGCTCCTGCCTGAGCGACCGTTTCCGGAATGTCCTTCGGGCCCTGACATGTTCCGGAGAGGAACACGCCCGCTGTCGGACTTTCAACGGGACGGAGCTTGGGATGAGCCTCCGTGAAGAAGTCGTTTGTGTCCATGCTCGCCGTGAGGAGAGTCGCCAGATGTCTTGCGGATTTATCGGGCTCAATAGCCGCCGCAAGAACGACGAGGTCGGCGTCGATATGGAGCTGTTTTCCGTAGATAAGGTCTGAAGCCTGAACCTTCAGCTTGTCGCCGTCCGGACAGACCTTGCCGACCATACCTTTTATATAATGTACGCCGTATTCTTCAACGGCGCGGCGATAGAATTCATCAAAATTCTTGCCTGGCGTACGGACGTCGATATAGAAAACGTATACGTCCGTATCGGGATATTTGTCGCGTATGAGCATGGCATGCTTTGCCGTGTACATACAGCATATCTTCGAGCAGTATTCCTTGCCCTTTTCGGAGCAAGCCGCGCAACGCGAACCGACGCACTGAACGAAAACGATCGTATGCGGGTGCTTGCCGTCGGACGGGCGGAGAAGCGTTCCGCCTGTGGGGCCTGCGGCGTTCATCAGACGTTCGAGCTCAAGCGAGGTGATGACGTCCTTTGACTGCGAATATGCGAACTCGTCGAATTTTTCCATTGAAATGGGGTTGAAGCCCGTTGCGACGACGATTGCGCCGTATTTTTCTTCAATGAATTCGTCCTTTGCGTTATAGTCGATTGCGCCTGCGGAGCATACCTTGGAGCATACGCCGCACTTGCCGGTTTTAAGCATTGTGCAGTAATTGGGGTCGATTGTTGCGACCTTCGGCACAGCCTGCGCAAAGGGAATATAGATTGCATGGCGATTGTCCATGCCGAGGTTGAATTCGTTCGGAACCTTCTTCTGCGGGCATTTCTCCGTGCAGAGTCCGCAACCCGTGCAGACATCCTCTTTTACGTAACGCGCGCGGCGCTTGATTGTTACATCAAAATTGCCGACAAAGCCCTTTACGTCCGTAACCTCGGAATATGAGAAAATGCGTATCTTCTCATTCTGCGCAACGTCAACCATTTTCGGTGTGAGAATACAAGCCGCACAGTCAAGGGTCGGGAAGGTTTTATCAAGCTGAGCCATCTTGCCGCCGATTGTCGGCTTTGTTTCGACAATGTCGACGGGGAAGCCCGCGTCGGCAATGTCAAGCGCCGTCTGTATGCCTGCGATACCGCCGCCGATGACAAGCGCACGCTTGGTGACGGGGCTTTCTCCGGGAGTCAGCGGAGCGTTGAGGTTGACCTTTGCCACAGCCGCCTTTGCAAGGATGATTGCCTTTTCGGTTCCCGTCGGCATATCCTTATGTACCCATGAGCACTGCTCGCGTATGTTTGCAATCTCAACCATATAGGGGTTGAGTCCTGCGGCTGCCGCCGTTTTACGGAAGGTTGCCTCGTGCATACGGGGCGAGCATGAGCAGACGACGATACCCGTCAGATGGTGCTCTGCGATTGCTTCCTTTATTATGTTCTGTCCCGACTGGGAACACATATACTGATAATCCGTGGAGAAAACAACGCCCTGTTCGTTTTTCAGCGCTTCTGCCACGGCTTTGACGTCCACCGTGCCGGCAATGTTAGTGCCGCAATGGCAGACAAAAACTCCGATTCTCTGCATTTATCGTTTTCTCCTCTCTTATTTTGAATATTTTCTCATAGCGCTGACGATTGCCTGCTGGGGCATATCCTCGTCTATGAGCGACGGAATGTCGTCCGCCGTCATGTGATTTTTGTCCTTCTCGCGGATGACGCAGAGGCGAAGCGCCTCAATCAGCTTTGCGGGTTCAACGTCTCTCGGGCAACGGTCGACGCAGGCAAAGCAGGAAAGACATTTATAAACGGAAGGGGAATTCATCAGCGTTTCGATATCGCCGTTTTCGACCATATAGACAAACTGATGAGGATGATATTCCATTTCGTCATACGACGGGCAGGTTGCCGAGCATTTACCGCAGCGCATACACTTTTTCGGGTTTACGCCGCTCATGCGGAGAACCTGTTCGCGCACAAGCTCTTTTTTATTCTGCATTTGTATCCTCCTTTATGCCGAGCGCCTCTGCCAGAAGCTCGGTAAAGTATATAACGGGAATCTCGCTTCCGCTCTTTACAAGATTGTATTTGCAGAGCGGGCAGGCAGTGACGATCATCTCGGCGCCGTGATCCTTTGCGCCTTCGCTCACGGAAAGACTCTTCTTCTTTGCAAGTCCTGCGTCTTCAAGAGCAACGTATCCGCCGCAACATTCGTTTCTCTGCGGATAGATGACGGGCTCCGCGCCGAGCGCTCTTATAAAGTTTTCCATAAGCGTCGGATTTTCGGGGTCGTCAAAACGCATTACCTTGTTCGGACGGAGAAGCATGCAACCGTAATATGCGGCGATTTTCTTTCCCGTCAGCGGCTTTTTGACGGCTTCCTTTATTTTATCAAAGCCGACGGTGTCCCGCAGGAGTTCAAGATAATGATAGACTGCGGTTTCGCCGTGATAAGGCTCGGAAGGATTTTTGTCCTGCGACATATAAAGGTTGACCTTTTTCGCAAAGTCATCGTCCGTGCGCATTGCGGCGTTCGTCTGCTTTATGACGTTGTGACACGCGGAGCAGACCGTGACAAGCGGCATGCCGGAGTCACGCGCGGCGACGAGCGCGCGAACGCTTGACAGCTTCGAGGCGATTTCGTCCTTTGCGGAGACGAACACCCCTCCGCAGCACTGCCAGTTTTCAATTTCGCACATCTCGATACCGAGCGCCTCCGCGCTCTTGCGGGCATAAAGATCAAGATCCTTCGCCTTTGTTTTGAGAGTGCAACCGGGGAAATAACTTACTTTCATATTTACCTCCGTCGGGTGTTATACCATCTGCTCGGGATGGAACACCTCATCGAATTTTTCCGCCGTGAGGAAGCCGAGCTCAACGCAGGCCTCCTTCAGCGAAATGTTGTCCTTGAAAGCCTTCTTTGCCGTTTTTGCGGCGTTTTCATAACCGATATAAGGGTTGAGCGCCGTGACGAGCATGAGGGAATTGTGCAGATTGTGATACATTTTTTCCTTGTTTGCCGTTATGCCGACAGCGCAGTTTACGTTGAAGGAAACTATCGCTTCCGCGAGCAGGCGGGCGGACTGAAGGAAATTATATGCGGCGACGGGCATGAAAACGTTCAGCTCGAAGTTGCCCTGCGAAGCCGCCATGCCGACGGCAACGTCATTGCCCATGACCTGAACGGCAACCATCGTCACAGCTTCGCACTGCGTCGGGTTGACCTTTCCGGGCATTATGGACGAGCCGGGCTCGTTTTCGGGAATGTGTATCTCGCCGAGACCGTCGCGGGGGCCGGAAGCCAGCCAGCGGACGTCATTTGCAATTTTCATCATATCGCAGGCGGTGGCTTTGATAGCGCCGTGAGCGAATACGAGCTCATCCTTCGATGTGAGCGCGTGGAATTTGTTTTCAGCCGTTACAAAGGGCTTGCCCGTAAGCGAAGCGACCTTTGCCGCAACGAGCTCCGCAAAGCCCTTGGGAGCGTTGAGTCCCGTGCCGACAGCCGTTCCGCCGAGGGCGAGCTCATAAAGCGGTTTTACCGCCATGCGGAGAAGCTCCGCGTCTCTTTCAAGGCTCGATCTCCAACCGGAAATCTCCTGGCTGAACTTGATCGGCGTTGCGTCCTGAAGGTGTGTTCTGCCGGATTTGACTATGCCTTCGTTTTCCTCTTCGAGGCGTCTGAACGTCGCGATGAGAGTTTCGATGGCGGGGAGGAGCTTATCCTCTATTGCGGTGACGGCTGAGATGTGCATTGCCGTCGGGAAGGTGTCGTTTGAGGACTGGCTCATGTTTATATCATCGTTCGGATGGCAGAGCTTTGTTCCGGCGAGCTGGTTTGCTCTGTTTGCGATGACTTCGTTTGCGTTCATGTTGGACTGTGTGCCCGAGCCCGTCTGCCATACGACGAGCGGGAAGTGATCGTTGAGACTGCCGGAGATGACCTCGTCGCAAGCCTGCGAGATGACAGCGAGCTTTTCCGCCGTCATTTTTTCGGGGCGGAGCTCGGCGTTTGCCATTGCCGCCGCCTTTTTGAGGATGCCGAACGCGTGCGTTATTTCTCTCGGCATTGTTTCGATGTCAACGCCTATTCTGAAGTTTTCATGGCTTCTTTCCGTCTGCGCTGCCCACAGGCGGTCGGCGGGGACTTTTACCTCGCCCATGGAGTCGTGTTCAATGCGATATTCCATCTTTATTTACCGTCCTTTTCTCAGATGCTGAGATTTTTGATTACGTCCTTGAGGGTGTCTGCGCTGAGGCGGAGTTTTGCCGTTTCTTCATCCGTCAGCGGTACGTTTACCTTGCCGCGGATGCCGTCGTGACCGACGAGGTTGAGAGTGCTGAGGCAGACGTCGTCTATGCCGTATTCGCCGTGCATCATTGTGGAAACGGTCATCGTTGTGTCTATTCCCGCGAGCAGGCATTTGCAGATGTGGCAGACGGAGATCGATACCGCATAGAATGTTGCGCCCTTGCGCGCGATGACTCTGCCGCCGGACTTTCTGACGTACTGTTCGATTTCGTCAAAGTCGAGAGCGGGGCTTTCCATGCCGGGCAGGGAAATGAGCTCGTTGCATTTTGAGATCGGTACGTTTGAGATGTTCGCAACCGACCACGGAATGAAGGAGGAGTCGCCGTGCTCGCCGAAAACATAAGCGTGAACGTTGCTCTGGCTGATGTTGTAATATTCGGAGAGTCTTGCGCGGAGACGTGCGGTATCAAGGATCGTTCCCGAGCCGATTATGCGGTTTTCGGGGAGACCGGAGAATTTATGGAATGTATATGTAAGAATATCAACGGGATTGCTTACGATTATGTACGTAGCTTCGGGAGCGTATTTTGTTATCTCGGGGATAATGCTCTTTGTTATGTTTACGTTTGTCTGCGCGAGTTCAAGGCGCGACTGACCGGGCTTTCTTGCAATGCCCGATGTGAGGATAACGATGTTCGAGCCTGCCGCATCGGGGTAGCTGCCTGCATAAATGGAGCAGGGGCTGCAGAAGGGAGTGCCCTGTCTGATGTCGAGCGCCTCGCCGAGAGCCTTCTCGCTGTTTATGTCTATCATGACTATTTCGGACGCCATTCCGAGTATCGCAAGGGAATACGCGATTGTGGAACCTACGCTTCCGGTTCCGATGATTGAGATTTTGTTCATAAAAAACACCTTCCAAAATATTTGTTTTACACATTCTATCATAAATCGAGCGATTATGCAATTGCTGATTTTTCATATCGGTTATGCACATATCGATATGCAGAGGGCTTAATCGCAAAAATCCGCCGCGGAGAAGGTTTTTGAAACGGAAAATTTGTTCATTGTGCACTGATTTTTCCTCATCCCGGACGCCGGTATTGCATAAAATTCAAATAAATCCGGCGGATAAAAAAATATTGTCCGGGACATACTTGAAAAATACGGAGAAATGTGATAATATTTACTCATTATTTTTTAATTCCCGGACAAAACATTCGGAGGACATTTCATGGGAGCATTGTTTTCAAACATTACAAACATAACGTGGCAAATGGTCGTTATGTGGATAATCGGCGGGGTGCTGATATACCTCGCAATAAAAAAGGACATGGAGCCGACGCTTCTTCTGCCGATGGGCTTCGGCGCGATTCTCGTCAACCTGCCGCTTTCCGGC
>DHMB01000023.1:18773-21150 GCA_002405565.1 Clostridiales bacterium UBA4653 | reverse complement strand
TTCATGGCCGGCGCATTCCACGGAATTTCGGAACCCGAATGCGCGATCAACGTCGGCGTTTCGGGCCCGGGCGTTGTCTGCTCCGCGATAAAGGCTATGCCGGACGCTTCGATTACCGAAATTTCGGAGACGGTCAAACGCTCGGCGTTCAAGATAACGAGAGTCGGACAGCTTGTCGCAAAGGAAGCGAGCCGCAGACTCGGAATTCCTTTCGGAATTGTTGACCTTTCTCTCGCGCCGACGCCGGCAATCGGAGATTCCGTCGCGAGAACGCTTGAAGCTATGGGGCTTGAAGCCTGCGGCTGCTGCGGCACGACTGCGGCGCTTGCGCTCCTCAACGACGCTGTGAAAAAAGGCGGCGTTATGGCGTCGTCCTCCGTCGGCGGGCTTTCCGGCGCGTTCATTCCGGTTTCAGAGGATGAGGGAATGATTGCTGCGGCGAAGAGCGGCTGTCTGACGATTGAAAAGCTGGAAGCGATGACGGCGGTCTGCTCCGTCGGCCTTGATATGATAGCCGTTCCGGGCGACACGAGTGCGGCGGTCATTTCCGCAATGATAGCGGACGAGGCGGCAATCGGCATGATAAACGGAAAAACGACGGCTGTCCGCGTCATTCCCGCAATAGGGAAGAAGGTCGGCGATATGGTCTCTTTCGGCGGACTTCTCGGCGACGCTCCTATAATGAAGGTCAACACCGCAAGCCCCGAAAAGTTCAT
This sequence comes from Clostridiales bacterium UBA4653, assembly GCA_002405565.1. Taxonomy (GTDB): domain Bacteria; phylum Bacillota; class Clostridia; order Oscillospirales; family CAG-272; genus CAG-841. The sequence continues at coordinate 20,434 of DHMB01000023.1, read as the reverse complement.
TTCAAGAGGCGGAAAGATTCCCGCGCCGATACATTCACTGAAAAACTGACGCGTTTTTTGTGAAAATCTACATATAAGGGCAGGCATTTCTATTTATATTTACCCTTGATTGTTGCGTATGAAACATGTATAATAGATACTGACAAGATATTGACCGTTTTGCGGCAATATAAATAAAAAACAAATTCGGAGGAACAAACGATGAAAAAAATTCTGGCACTTTTACTTGTCTGCGCTTTTGCGGTTGCATTTGTAGCCTGCACGGGCGAAAAAGAGACAACAACAACCCCCGGCGGCAACGAAACGGTCTCCACAACAACGACAACAGTCGCTGACGCTACCACAACAACCACAACAGAGTCAACAACCACAACGGTCACGGAAACAACAACGACACGCGGCGCGGTCGTCGTTACCACAACGGAAGACGCAAAGGCAGAACTTCCCGAAGGCGTTAAGGCTGTTATCGACGTAGTTCTTGCTGACGGCACAATGACAGACGCGGCAGGCAACATGAGCTTCGAGCTCGTAAAAGGAGCGACTGTAAGCAAGACGACAGTAAAGCACGCCGGCAAGGAATACACTGTTGACGCGCTCAACATCACAGCGGCAGGTCAGGCTTCCATCGGTACGCTCAACGAAAGCAAGACAATCGCTTCCGCTCAGGAATTCTTCAACAGAGACTTCTCATTCGAGGCTTTCTATATAATAGGTAACAGAAACGAGACAATCGCGGCTATGTGCGCAACGGAAAACACATCCGGCAAGCGCGGCGGCGCAGGCATTGCAGACGCTAAGGGCAACCCCTATTTCTGCATCGGTCTCGGCGGTTCTTATGCAACATGCTACGCAAACACAAATACAACGGCAGGCGAGCTTGTTCACGTTATCGGCGTTTATGACAAGACGGCAAAACAGCTCAGAATCTATGTAAACGGTCAGCTTTGCAATTCCACGGCTCTCGCAAGCGAAATCGTTGCAATTCAGAACGATAAGCTCGCAAATCAGCTCGGCTTCGGCGCTGACGTATCCATGAACGCAAAATATGACTTCGAGTCCTCTTCTTACACACTCGTAAGAGCAAGCATGTATGACTCCGCAGTCACAAACGATCAGGCAGCCGCTATCTATGCATACGCTGTTGCAAATCTCGCAAAATAATTTGAGTTTCAGTTTTTTGGTTAAGGAATTATTGTAAAATGAAAAAGTTTTTTCGCATAGTCTGCTGTGCGCTTACGTTCATGCTGGTATTTGCCTGCATTGCTCCGTCTGTGCTTGCAGCCGATCAAAAGGGAAGCGATTCAATAAAGAAGGTTCCGCTTCTTGTTATCATTGCAAGTTTTGACGCAAACGGGAACGGTATAAACGATTACGATCAGAGCGATCCCACAAAGCTCTATTCGGATAAGACCAAGGATTATTACGGCGAGCAGTGGGCGCAGACCACTCCCGATGACCATTGGGACAGATATTTCGGCGAAAACAATTCCGTCGCGGCTTATTATACGGAAATGACAATGGGCAAAATGACATTTGTCCCCGCGGAATTCACAAAGACCGCGCCGAATCAGAAGGTTCAGAACGGTGTTCTCGCGGTCACAGTAAACATTGCGCATCCGACGGCAAAGGGCGACGCTCACGCGGCTATCCGCGCGATAGTC
>DHMB01000023.1:18060-18734 GCA_002405565.1 Clostridiales bacterium UBA4653 | reverse complement strand
CACTGCGGCGGACGAATATATCAATTTTGCCGCATACGATACAAACGGCGACAGACGTTGCACGCAAGATGAGCTTGCAATTCTCATTCTCAACGCCGGTCCCGACCGTTCCAGCACCGGGCAGTACACACATCCCGGGGCGCCGAAGTCGTATTTCGGCGTTCACGGTACGTCACAGCCTGTGAGCATGCAGCTTGACGATGTTTTCATCACGTCAAACGGAATGGGCGGGCGCGTCTGCAATCTCGGTGAATACAGCAAGGTCGGCACGATAATGCCGATAGGCGTTCCGGTTCACGAGCTCGCGCACAACTTCGGCGCGGAGGATCTTTATAACAGGGGCGGCGGCACGGACGCAACATGGCCTCAGCCTTACAGATTCTCGCTCCAGTGCAGCGGTAACCATTCGGGCGGCGGCGCAACTCCGACATACCTTGACCCTTATCAGAGAGTCAAAATCGGATGGGCTGAGGAGGAAGTCGTCACCGACGGTACATACACCCTTTATTCGACTCTTACGGGCAAATACAAGGTTCTGAGAGTCAACACTCCCGATCCGGATGAGTATTTCCTCATTGAAGTCCGACTCAAGGAAGGCTTTGAAAGAAACCTTACAAAGGGCGGCACGGGCGGTATAATGGTATGGCATATAGACGAGGGAATCAACCGTCTCT
>DHMB01000023.1:6593-17991 GCA_002405565.1 Clostridiales bacterium UBA4653 | reverse complement strand
CCAACCGTCTCTATTTTGCGAGCGGTGAGGCAGACTCATGCACTCCCGTAAACGGCGCTTCCCATGACCCCGGCATAGTTCCGCTTCTCAGAGAGGGCTATGACAAGTACGGCAAGAAAATGACAACCCAGACCCCAGACGATCCTTACTATTACGTAAGCGACGATCCGGCGACGGCTGTCTGCAACACGATAAATTACCTCTCCGTTACCGGAAATTCACCTTCGCTCAACTCCTATCCTTCAAACTGGAAGGGCGCACACAACTTCAACCTGAAGATCGAAGTGCTTTCCGAGCCGGGACAGGAAATGAAGGTTAAGATTACGACAGAGACTTCCGGGAAAGCCGCTCCTACGATCATGACGACAACTCAGAGTCAGGCGACGGACAACATCGTTCTCAAGAATACAATCCTTGCAATCAAGGGCGAAAAGCTGACAAAATACGGCGTCATCTATTCAAAGGACGACAACCCCACTCTTGAAAACGGTAAATACGCCGAAGGCGTTCTCAGCGCGGACGGATCATACTTTACAACAACTCTCACCGGACTTGACGCCGGCACGAGATATTATTATAAGGTAATCGCCGCAAACGAAAACATGGAGGGCGAATCCGCCGTTGCATCCGTTTTCTCGGCAAGTCAGGCTACGGAAAAGACGTATTTTGAGCTCAAATTGCACAAATACCTCACAAATAAGGATAAGGTGAACACGGTCAAGGTTGATTTCGGCAAGAAGATCGGTGACGCGCTTGCAAACACATATATGGAAAAAGCGGGCTACACCTTCTGCGGCTGGTATCTCGACGCGGCGTTTACACAGCCTTATGATCCGGATTTCACAATGACGAAATACGGCGAACTTGAACTCTTTGCAAAGTGGGAAGAGGGCACTTCGTCCACTACCACAACGACAAAAAAGGACAATCCGCCCGAAACGACTTCCGGTTCCGAATCAACCGATAAGCCTTCGACGGACGACTCAGGCAGTGTTGTCACGACCGTTACAACCGTTCCGGACGGCAGCACAACGACCGACGGCTCTTCCGAAAGCAAGGGCTGCGGCTCGACGATCGGCGCAGGTGCGGCAATCGCGATTGTGTCCGTTATCGGCACGGGACTTGTTCTCGGAAAGAAGAAAACAAAGTAATCTGTAAAAAGAAACGCGCTCCGCGAGATGATCGCGGGGCGCGGATTTTAATGAGGACAAAATGAAAAGAATACCCGATTTTGATGAAAACAACATAATATTCACGTTCGGTGCGATAAGCGATGTGCACATAACGGGCGGCGACGACGATTCGGAGATGAAATTCCGTCGGGCGCTTCGTCAGCTCCGCACAAAGGCGAAAAACGGGCTTGACGCAATGCTCTTTGTCGGAGATCTGATAAACTCGCGCGACGAAAATCAGCTTGTGAAATTCAAGGAGATATACGATAGCGAAATGCAGCCCGTAGTGCCGATAATGTATTGTCTCGGCAACTGGCACGACCTCTTCTGGGGAGACGAAAATCAGCTCAGAATGGAAAAATATTTTTATGACTGTCTAGGAGCGGAGCATTTTGCCTTTGATACCGACCTCGATATGGCGCAGAGGGCAAACCGACACGCTGTCATAAAAGGACAGCACATAATAGCCATGACGCCGATAAGCATTGCGCCGATAAGATACGGAGACGACGCAAAAAAATGGCTTTCCGACATTCTTGAAAAAATAACGGCGGATGAACCGGAGAAGAAGATATTCTTCATCACTCATCCGATGATACACAACACCTGCTACGGAAGTCTTCTCGGCGATGAATGGGACACGGCGGATCTGACGCCTGTCCTCTCAAAATATCCGAATGTGATTACGTTCGGCGGACATCTGCATTATCCGATAAACGATGAGCGAAGCATTATGCAGAAAAAGTTTACGTCAATCGGGTGCGGCGCGGTCAGATATATGGCGATCGAGCACGGGCCGGACGGGAACGGATATATGTATGAGCGCGGCTACGTTGTGCAGTACGGTTACCGTTTCTCGCAGGGGCTCCTCTGCGAGGTTGACGCAAATCAGCATGTGCGCGTGACGAGAATGGACTTTTACAATGACAAGATTATAAAAACGCCCTGGGTCATCGGCGACGAGCTCGACACCTATTGCGAGGACAGAAAAGACGAGGCGCGCGTACCTTGGTTTGATGAGTCGGCGGAGCTTTCGATTGAGAAGGGTGAGGATGAAAGAGGTCAGAAAACGTATTTCCTTTGCTTTGACGCCGCAAGTGATGACGACATGGTTCATCATTACAGGATAACCGTCGATGCCGAAGGCGACAGACTCATAAACAAGACCCTGATAAGCGACTTTTTCCGTCACGGAGACCCTGCGGATATGGAGAAAAAATACAGAGTTGACCTTTGCGACCTGCCCGAAGGGGAGATGAAAATATCGGTTACGGCGGTCAACTCATGGGATAAAGAAAGTCGACCCCTTGAAAAAACATTTTCGGTTTAACTGCGAAAGGAAATATCTATGGCAACTATAAAAGACCTTCTTGACGGAAAAACAAATCACGCAAGCGTTTTCGGGCTTCTCCGCGAAATAACGCAGAAAGAGACGAGAAACGGTTCGTCATTTGTGATAATCACGATAAGCGACGGGAAGAGCGAGCTCCCCGCAAAAATGTGGGATACGAAGCGTTCCGACATTCCGTACAGCACGGGAAGCATTGTTTGCCTGACGGTCGACGGTGCGCCGTTCAACGGCGCGCTCAGCTTTACGGCAAGCAGAATCCGTGCGGCTACCGAAGCGGACGGCGTCCGCGAAGAGGATTTTATCGCTTCGGCGCCTGTTCCCGCGAAGGAAATGTATGACTTTATAATGGACACGATAAATTCTTTTGAGAACGAGTCGCTCCGCAATATCGCGACGACGCTTTATGAGGAGAACAGGGAAAAGCTCCTCATCTGGCCCGCAGCGCAGAAAATGCACCATAACATCCGCGGCGGACTGCTTTATCATGTATACAGAATGCTCATTTCTTCCGAATCCGCATGCAGGGCGTACAGCGGCGTTGACGCGGAAATGGTGATGGCGGGAATAATTCTTCATGACATCGGCAAGCTCCGCGAGATGATTGCGGGCGAGCTCGGCGCGGGGGAATATACTGCGGAGGGCAACCTTTTCGGTCATCTCTATCTCGGAACAAAAATGGTTGAGGACTGCGGAGAGAGAATGGGCGCGGACAGGCAGACGGTTATGCATCTTGCTCATATAATCGCTTCTCACCACGGCAAAAGGGAATTCGGGGCGATTGTCATTCCGCAGACGACCGAGGCATACATAGTCAGCGAGCTCGATATGCTCGACGCACAGCTTTATGTCTATGAAAAAGCCGACGAAGAGCTTTCCTCGGGCGAGTTTACAAACGGACATTATAAATTCTGAATAAAAAATCCGGCTCTGAACAGAGCCGGATTTTTGCGTTAAAAGCGCGCATAATTATTTTTTCGATATAACGCAGAGGAGCTTTCCGGTGTGAACCGTCAGAACTGCCTCGTCCTCCGTTATTTCGTTGCTTACTCCGAGGGGAAAGCTACGGAGAATTGTTGTGTGGTCGCCGCCGTATTTTGTTCCTTTTATTGAAGCCTCCGCGGCGGATGTGACGGAAAAAAGCGAGAGATACGTGCCCGGAATTTTTTGTATGCGTTCTTCGTCGCGGGCGATAAAAGCCGTGTTTGCGGAGCCCTTGAGAATTGCCCTTACGCCGCATTCGTCCGCATAGAGAAGAGCCGAAATGTTTGCAAGAGTATGGTCAAGCCTGCCGCCGATCCCGCCGACGATGACAATCTCAGAAAAGCCGCGCTCAATTGCCGCTTTGAGACAGAGCATCGTGTCTGTATCGTCCTTTTCGGAGGGATATTCGACTATCTCGCACGGCGCATTTTCCGGGCGCGAGCCGGAATCGAAATCGCCGATTATAAGATCGGGTGAAAGTCCGTGCGCTTCAGCTATGCCGCACGAGGCGTCCGCACAGATGATGAAATCATCTTTTGTGACGGAAACGTCCGAGAGGGCAAGGTCGCTGTCAAAGGGGCAGATTATATAGCATTTACCGCATTTTTTCATGATTTTCAATCAACCTTTTTTGCTTTTATGAGGTGGTTTACCGCCATAAGCAGAGCGGAAATCACAAATCCCGATACCGTTACTGCGATAACGACGCCCCAGTTGACGGATGAAATTCCGGTTATATCAAAGCTGCCCGTTTCGGAATTCTGGAGCTTCGGGAATATGGTTGCAACGTCAAATATGACAGCCGCACAGGCGATAAGTCCCGCTCCGGCGCCGATCCAGGGAGAATATACGGCGGTGCTTTCGCGCTTGATTCTTTTCAGCTTTTCGCCGCGGAAGTCGATGAGCGAAGCGATATACATGGAGGAGATTGCGAGAATGATACATTCGGGGAGCATATACGTTGCGTTATATACAAAGGAATATGAAAGGGCAGCCTGAGTCGGAATTGAAAGTCCTGCCCAGACGGTCGCGCCGGAAAGAACATGGCACGCATAGCGGAGAACGGAAACGAGAACGCAACCGAGCGTCAGCGCTACTGCCTGATTTTTCACGGCTTTTTTGAATACGCCGGCAAAACCGACAACCGTAAACGCGATCACATAGTCAAGCAGAATGACTGCAAGAATGCTCTGCCAAGTTGTGACGTATGTCAGATTTTTGAGACCGAGGAGCTGTTGGATGACGCTGTAAACAAGGGCGGAGGCGACTCCCCAGCCCGTACCTCTGCGATAGGCGATTATCGCTATCGGAAGCATTGACGCGAGCGTTATCGAGCCGCCGTAGGGAAGCTCGGCGATCTTGAGAATGCTCAGTACCGTGGCGAGCGCAATCATAACCGCGCTTTCCACAAGGGCGAGTGTTTTTTTGTTTTGCATAAAAAGTACCTCTTGTAAAATAAAAATCCGCACGGAATAATCCGAGCGGTAATAAATTACAATCTCCCTACGCTGGCATTATCCATATCAGGTAAAGGGTTCGGGTTTCCCCGTCTCAGCCGATTACTCAGCACCCCCGATTATTCAGTTGCGGTACGAGATATATTTTAATATAAAGGAAGAGATTTGTCAACAGAATTTGAAAAATATCGCATTTTGGCACGCGGAGGCTTTGTGTGATGAAGTTAACAAAAAATTCATAAAAAAATATGCAAAACCTATTGACAAACAGGCAGAATAGGATTATATTATAATCAAAGTTTGGCACTTGAAACGTTAGAGTGCTAAAAAAGGAGGGCGAAAGATAATGCACGAAGTTAAAAACGGAGAGAAAAAACTTTCCGAAAGAAAAAAGCAGATACTTCGTGCCGTTGTTGAGGCGCATATAGCGACGGGCGAGCCTGTCGGATCCAAATATCTGACGGACAACGCCGGTATCAACTTCTCTTCGGCAACGGTGAGAAGCGAAATGGCGGATCTTGAAGAGATGGGCTATCTCGAACAGCCTCACACCTCCTCCGGCAGAGTGCCGACGAAGCTCGGATATCATTTCTATATAGACTCGCTGATGAACGCTTACAAGCTCTCGGCGATGGAGACGATAGAGCTGAACAACACGCTGAAAGGAAAGATCGGCGAGCTTGACTCTCTTATGACGGGGGTTTCAAAGCTTGTCTCCTCTCTGACCAATTACACGGCGGTTGCGCTCAAAGCCGAAAACAGGGAACAAACGGTCGACCGTTTTTCCTATATGATTCTTGACGCGCACAGCTTCCTCATAGTTATGAGAATGGCGGACAGTAGCGTTGTCACAAAGCAGATACAGACGCACGTTCTCGTTGACGACAGACTTCTGAAGCGTCTGACGCAGCTTTTGACAAAGTATCTCGCAAGAACCCCAGCGAAGGACATATCGTTTTCCGTTGTGATGACGATAGAGCGGGAGATCGGGGTCGGCGGAGCGATAGTTGCGCCGTCTGTCAAAGCGGTATACGAAGCGATCGGCGGCAGCGCCGATGCGGATCTCCGCTTCGAAGGCGTCAACAGATTGCTCGAATATCCGGAGTTTTCGGATATTGACAAAATCCGCGGAATGCTTGAGATGATGGAAAACAAGCAGGAGATGATAAAGATTCTTTCCGAGGCGGACAGCGACAAGGTCAATGTTTACATCGGCGGCGATGAGCAGGAGGGCTTGGTTGACAATTCAGCCCTGATATTCAAAAAACTCACCGTGGGCGGAAAGGTCGTCGGCGCGATCGGCGTTCTCGGCCCTTCGAGAATGGATTATTCAAAGGTTATCTCAACTATGGAATATCTTTCAAGACAGATATCGGTGCTTTTCGGAGGGGCGCTTCCTCCCGGAAAGACGGAGCTCTCGGAAGATAGCACCGGAAAGGACGAATAGTAAACAATGGATGAGAAAAAGATAGAAACAGAAGAAAAAAAGGCTTCGGAGGGCTCCGGCGAGCATAAGCCGTCAGGAGACGGAAAAAAGGAGCTTTCAAAGCTGAAGGGCGAGGTCAAAAAGCTGTCGGGCGAGCTTGAAGCGAAAGCAAAGGCTTATGACGAGCTGAACGACAAATACCTTCGTATGATGGCGGAATACGATAATTTCAGAAAGCGTTCTCAAAGGGAGCGCGACGGGATTTATGCTTCCGCATATGAGGAGGCTTTGAAGGAATTCCTTCCTATGTCCGACAATCTTCAGAGATCGCTTGCCTACGCAGGTACTGAAAACTTTGCAAAGGGCATAGAAATGATAGTAAATCAATTTTCCGATACGCTGAAAAAGCTCGGAATTGAGGAATACGGAAAAAGGGGAGACCCGTTCGACCCGAATATCCACAACGCCGTTATGAGAACGGATGACGATTCTCTCGGCGAGAACACGGTTGCCGAAGTGCTCCAGAAGGGCTACAGAAAAGGCGACAAGATACTTCGCTTTGCTATGGTCAAAGTAGCAAACTGAAATATAAAAACAAGAAAAAAATTAACTTTAATCGGAGGATATATATTATGGGAAAAATTATCGGTATTGACCTTGGTACAACAAACTCTTGCGTGGCAGTTTACGAGGGCGGCGAGCCTGTCGTAATAACCAATCCGGAAGGCTCGAGAACAACTCCTTCCGTTGTTGCTTTCTCGAAGAACGATTCGAAAGAAAGAATTGTCGGTCAGACAGCAAAGAGACAGGCAATTCAGAACCCCGAAAGAACCGTTATGAGTATCAAGCGTAAAATGGGTACAAACGAAACGGTTGATATTGACGGCAAGAAATACACTCCTCAGGAAATTTCCGCAATGATTCTTCAGAAGCTGAAGGCTGACGCAGAAGCTTATCTCGGCACGAAGGTAACGCAGGCTGTTATCACAGTCCCCGCTTACTTCAACGACGCGCAGAGACAGGCAACAAAGGACGCAGGCAAGATTGCCGGTCTTGAAGTGCTCAGAATTATAAACGAGCCGACGGCAGCAGCGCTTGCATACGGCGTTGACAAAGAGGGTATGGATCAGAAGGTAATGATCTTCGACCTCGGCGGCGGTACGTTCGATGTATCAATCCTTGAAATCTCGGACGGCGTGTTCGAAGTGCTTTCGACAAACGGTAACACAAGACTCGGCGGCGACGACTTCGACCAGAGAATTATAGATTGGCTTGCAGATTCCTTCCAGAAGGAGCACGGAATTGATCTCCGTAACGACAAGATGGCTCTTCAGAGATTGAAGGACGCAGCCGAAAAAGCAAAGATAGAGCTTTCGGGCACAATGAGCTCGAATATCAACCTCCCGTTCATCACGGCTGACCAGAACGGCCCCGTACATCTTGATATGACTCTCACAAGAGCCAAATTCAACGAGTTGACGGCTGACCTTGTTGCGGACACAATCGCTCCCTGCAAGCAGGCTCTCAAGGACGCGGGACTTGATGTTTCAAAGATAGATAAGGTTCTTCTTGTCGGCGGTTCGACACGTATCCCCGCTGTTCAGGAAGCTGTCAAGAATTTCTGCGGCAAGGAACCCTTCAAGGGAATCAACCCCGATGAATGCGTTGCAATCGGCGCGGCTATCCAGGGCGGCGTTCTCGGCGGCGAGGTTAAGGATTTGCTTCTTCTCGACGTTACTCCGCTTTCCCTCGGCATTGAGACGCTCGGCGGCATCTGCACGAAGATAATCGACAGAAACACAACCATCCCCGTAAAGAAATCGCAGATATTCTCAACCGCGGCAGACGGTCAGACATCCGTTGAGATACACGTTCTCCAAGGCGAGCGTGAAAAAGCGTCCGCAAACACGACCCTCGGCAGATTCTCTCTTGACGGTATCCCCGCAGCGCCCAGAGGCGTTCCGCAGATCGAAGTTACATTCGATATCGACGCAAACGGCATCGTAAACGTATCCGCAAAGGATATGGGCACGGGCAAGGAACAGCACATAACAATCACTTCCTCCTCCAATATGAGCAAGGAAGACATTGACCGTGCTGTCAAGGAAGCGGAAAAGTTTGCAGAGGAAGACAAGAAGCTCAAAGAGCTTGTTGAAGCAAAGAACAAGGCAGAGGCTTATATTCTCCAGACCGAAAAGACACTTGACGAAATCGGCGATAAGGTAAGCGAGAGCGAAAAGCAGGAAGTCCGCGACGAGCTTGAAAATCTCAAGAAGGCTGTTGCGACGGATGACGTTGACGCTATCAAGAATGCAACGGAAGCATTTGAGAAGAAGTTCTATGCGCTTTCCGAAAAGCTCTATAAGGCTCAGGGCGGCGCCGGCACGGACGGCGGTCAGCAGGGCGGCGCGTCGCAGAATGACGACGGCAGCTACTCCGCAGACTTCACCGAGAAAAACTGACAGATAAATTTTGATATTCGCCGGAGGCACGGGTGACGTGTCTCCGGCAAATTCGGAAAAGGAAACATAATGAAGGATTATTACGATATTCTCGGCGTTTCAAAGACGGCGAGTGACGATGAAATAAAAAAAGCGTACAGAACGCTTGCTAAAAAATATCATCCCGATATGAATCCCGGAGACAAGAAAGCGGAGGAGATGTTCAAGGACGTCAATACCGCTTATGCTGTTTTATCCGACCCCGAAAAGAGAGCGAATTACGACCGCTTCGGAGAAGAGGGCGTAAACGGTCAGGGAGGATTCGGCGGAGCCGGCGGCTTTGGCGGATTCGGCGGCGGATTTTCGGGCGACTTTGATATTTCCGACCTTTTCGGCGACATATTCGGCGGAGGCTCGCGCAGAAGAAACGGCCCCGTCCGCGGGGACGACCTGCTTTACAGGGTGACTGTAACCTTTGAGGAGGCGGCTTTCGGCTGTAAGAAGGAAATAAAATATAATAAGGTTGATAAATGTTCCGATTGCGGCGGTACGGGAGCGGCAAAGGGCTCAACGGCAAAGACCTGTCCGCGTTGCGGTGGCAGCGGAAGCATAAGAACCCAGCAGAGAACGCCGTTCGGCGTAATGCAGTCGACGACGGTTTGCCCCGATTGCGGCGGCAAGGGAACGATCATTTCAAATCCCTGCAAGACCTGTCGCGGCACGGGCAACGTAAACGTTGCGAAAACGCTTGAAGTTTCGATACCCGCCGGCATTGCGGACGGAAACCGTATTTCGCTTCACGGAATGGGCAATGCGGGAAAGAACGGCGGCACGCCCGGCGACCTCTTCATTGAGGTGAGCGTCCGCCCGCACGCAATATTCCAGCGCGACGGAAACGACATAAAATGCGACATACCGATAACCTTTGCGGAGGCGGCTCTCGGTGCGACGATAAACGTTCCGACGCTTGAAGGCGACACCGTTGCTTTCGATATTCCCGAAGGCACGCAGAGCGGCACGTCGTTTACCGTAAAAGGCAAGGGCATACCGAACATAAGCGGCAGAGGCAGAGGAAACATTGTTTTCAGAGTGATTGTTGAGGTGCCGAAGAGCCTGACTTCCGAGCAGAAGGACGCCCTGCGCAAATTCTCCGACCTTTGCGGAAACAGTAACTATTCAAAACGCGATAAATTCTTCGGAAAATTCAGAAAGGACAGCCGCAAATGAAATGGACGCAGATAAGGGTCACCTGCAAGACCGAGCATATTGACGAGGTCGCGGCTGTGCTGACCGTGCTCGACACGGGCGTTATGATAGAGGATTACAGCGACGTTCTTACCTCTCTGCGCACCGTCTACGGCGAGCTTATTGACGAAAAAATTCTCCGCGCGGACAAAACAATCGCCTCGGCGAGTATTTACGTCAGCGATAAAAAAACAGCCGAGGAGGACATCGACTTCATTTCGTCACGTCTTGCTTCTCTCGGAATAAAGGCGGATATTGCGACGGCAGAGCTCGATGAGGAGGACTGGTCAACCGCTTGGAGAAAATTCTATAAGCCGACGAAAATCGGCAAACATATTGTCATCGTGCCGAGCTGGGAGAAATACGAAAAGCAGGACGGGGACATTATAATCGATATGGACCCCGGAATGGCTTTCGGAACCGGCACACACGAGACGACGAGACTCTGCGCAACGCTTCTCGAAGAAAACGTAAAGCCCGGCGACTATATGCTTGACGTCGGAGCGGGGAGCGGGATTCTTGCAATCTGCGCGGCGAAGCTCGGAGCGGACTATTGCGCCGCTTGCGATATAGACCCCGTTGCGGTAAAGACGGAAAAAGAAAATGCCGAAAGAAACGGTTGCGACATCGATTGCTTCGTTTCGGATCTGCTTGCTTCCGTTAAAATAAAGGACGGAAGGAAATATGATATCGTGACGGCGAACATCGTTGCGGATATAATCATAAGAATGTCACCCGATATAGGAGGGTACATCCGCGACGGGGGATTGCTCGTCGTTTCGGGGATTATTGACGAAAGAGAAGCCGAGGTGCGCTCCGCGCTCGAAAAAAACGGCTTCGACTGCGAAAAATCACTGCATGACAAGGGCTGGTGCGCCATGCTGTGCCGTAAAAAGTGAAATTTTTTCAAAAAGTCGTCAAATATTTCAAAATAGCTTTGACAAAATTCATTTTATAGTATATAATGTAGGTTAGTCTCGTGGGCGATCGCGTATGCGGTCGCTTGCGTGCGACTTAATTATTGCGAAAAATGAATTTTTTCTTTTAAGTCGCTAAAACTGATATAAGCAGTGCGAAAGGAAAAGGCGATACCTTCGCGCGGAAAATAATAAATATCGCCGAAAGCGAGGCAAAAAAGATGACAAAAGGCACAACCAACAACACAAGACCTGCACTTCCGAAGGAGGACGCTGCTCTTTACCGTCTTTTAGCGGTCATAGCATATGCGATAATCGGATTTGCTCTTATAATCGTTGCGGGCAAGAATTACGCTGCGTTTTCGCCGGTATTCAGAAACGGCTTTTATATGGCGGGCATGCTCGTCC
>DHMB01000023.1:0-6542 GCA_002405565.1 Clostridiales bacterium UBA4653 | reverse complement strand
CTCGTCCTGTTTGCGGCATTGGTATTCGGCACGGTTTACGGGCTGATCAAAAACATAAAGGGAAGAGTATTTTCTCTTGCAGGCGTATGTGCCGCAGTTGCGCCGATTGTTCTGGCGTTCGGACTTTATAACGAGCTGACAAGAGCGGATATGAAGATCAAGGTTGCTTTCGCGGCACTTATCTTTGTTCTTTTCATAGCGAACCTCTGCCCGAAGATATATACGTATGTCGCGGGTTGCACTGTTCTTTGCGCGATTTCCGTTTATTATAACTCCGTTTCCATGGGAACGTTTACGGCGAGCGCGGTAAGAGTGCTTGACGTTATTCTCAAAGTGCTTGCTTATCCGATCGGATTTCTTGTTCCCGCGGCGGTCATCTATGCCGCTGTAACGGCAAACAAGCATGACGGAAGATTCAAACTCGGCAAGATAAGACTTCATTTTTCGACGGACAAGACCGTCTTTGTCGGATTGATAGTTCTTATGGCGGTGCTCTTTGTTTCCGCCGCGCTTGCTCTCATAGTTCCTTCGCTTCTTCTCGCGTGCGAGATTGCGATCGGCGTTGTTTTTGCGGTGCTTGGTATAATATGCACCATCAAAATATTATAATTTTAGATAAATTCACAAAAAAACTATTGAAATTCTACAAAAAGTGCGGTAAAATATAGACACGTATTTATATTTATTGGATTTTGCGTTAGCGCATGACCCAAAGGAGAGGAAGCAGGATAAATGTCAAGCAGATTGTTTCAGGGCGTAATACATCAGATGAAGGACGCGATAGGAAGAACAATCGGCGTAATAGACGAAAGCGGCGCGGTTGTTGCTTGCAGCGACCTTACGAAGATAGGCGAGACAAGAGCGGCTGTCCGTGAAGAGCTTTCATATGTGTCGGATTGTATCAAGCACGGCGGAGTCACTTATCGTCCGCTCGTTTCCGGGCCTCATTCGGAGTACATCGTTTTTGTGGAAGGTGAGGACGCTCTTGCGGAAAAGATGTCTCTTGTGCTTGCGGTTGCATTGAGCAGCATAAAGGGCTATCATGACGATAAATACGACAAGGTTTCATTCATAAAAAACCTCTTGCTCGATAATATTCTCCCCGGCGACATATATGTAAAGAGCAGAGAACTTCATCTCGCAACGGATGTTGAAAGGGTCGTGTTTCTGATAAGAATACTTTCGGGGGCTGAGACCTCGCCATATGATATAATTCTCAATCTTTTCCCGAATTCGGGCTCGGATTACGTTATAAGTACGGGCGAAAAGGAGATTGTCCTTGTCCGCGAGCTCAAGCTCGGAACCGATAAGGAGGAGCTTGAAAAGACCGCGACGATGATTGCTGATACGCTCGCCGCCGAATTCTATACCAAAGTGTCAATCGGCATAGGAAGTGCGGTTGACAATATGAAGGACATTTCCCGTTCATACAGAGAGGCGCAGGCTGCGCTTGAAGTCGGCAGGGTGTTTGACACCGACAAGAGCGTCGTAAGCTATGAAAACCTCGGTATCGGACGACTTATCTATCAGCTTCCGACGACGCTCTGCGAGATGTTCCTGAACGAGGTTTTCCAGAAGGGCAGCATTGACCTGCTCGACAGGGAAACGCTTTCAACGATACAGTGCTTCTTCGACAATAACCTGAACGTTTCCGAAACGTCAAGAAAGATGTTTGTCCACAGAAACACCCTTGTTTACAGGCTCGATAAGATAAAGAAGATAACGGGACTTGACCTGCGCGAGTTTGACAATGCGATAACCTTCAAGGTTGCGCTTATGGTCAGAAGTTATCTGAACTCAAAATCGAACAGATATTGACATATTTTTTGAGCGATCCCGAATTATCGGGTTCGCTCTCTTGTATATAAGAAATAATCGAAAAAGGAGCTTTTATGTTCAATTCCGACGAAGATATGCGCCGTCCGGACGAAGAAAATCCCTCGGAAGAGGATGTCGGCGGTCAGAATACAGAAGAGACGCGCGAACCGTCAACTCCGGCGGAACGCCCGCAAAAACCGAAAAAAGAGCCTCACATGGTCAGCGTTAAAAACACTGTCCTCATCGCCGTTTTGTCGACGGTGATCGCTGTCATAATATCGCTTCAGGCGGCATTTGTCGTTCTGCGCGACGTATACGGCAGAAAAATAGAGCAGGCTTACGGCAGAGCCGTTGACTTTTCAAATCTGATTGAAGTTGCGGACATATTTGATACAAACTACCTGTACAAAGTCGACAAGACCGAGCTCAGCGACGATCTTGCAAGAGCTTATGTAGCTCTCAGCGGCGACAGATTTGCTTCCTATTATTCAGCCGAAGAATGGGCGGCGGAGGTTGCCGATACGGAAGGCAAGAGCGCCGGAATAGGCGTTTATGTCGTTGCCATGGAGGACGGCGTCCACGTGGTGCACGTCATGAAAAATTCGCCATCCGAGACGGCGAAGATTATGAACGGCGACATTATAACGGCTGTTGACGGAGAAAGCGTCGTCGGCTACAATATTTCATATGCAACGTCCCTGATAGCCGGTGATGCCGATACGACTGTCACTCTGACGGTCATCCGGGACGGCAAGACCCTTGAAATCCCGGTTGTGCGCGGGATTTATGAGGCGGAGACCGTTATTGCGTCGGTTGTCACAATGGACGACGGCAAAAAGTACGGATATATAAAAATAACGGAATTCATGAGCGTGGAAGTCACGGCGAACCGGTTCAAAGCGGCAGTAAACGGGCTTCTTTCGGACGGTTGCGAGGGACTGATATTCGACGTCAGAGACAATCCCGGCGGAAGGCTTGACGCCGCTGTCGAAATCCTTGATTTCCTTCTCCCCGAGGGGCCGATAGTTCATATCACGGATCTTGAAGGGAACAAGGTGATGGATATAAAAGAATCGGACAAGTCGGAGATCGATTGCCCGATGGTCGTGCTTGTCAACGGCAACACGGCGTCCGCAGCGGAGCTTTTCACATCCGCTCTCAAGGATTATAACAAGGTGACGATCGTCGGCACGAATACTTATGGAAAGGGTTGCGGTCAGAGCGGATTTTCGCTTTCGAGCGGTGCTGTCCTTTATGTCACAACCTTCCTTTACAGCCCTCCGACATCGCCGAATTACGATAAAAAGGGAATTGCACCCGATGTGGAAGTTGACCTTCCCGAAGAATACAAAAATACAAATCTGTTCCTTCTCGAGCCGGAAAATGACACCCAGCTTTTGCGCGCTCTTGAAGAAATTCAGAAATAAAAACATTACAGTCACAAGGAGATAACACGAAAATGTCAAAACAGCAGACAGTTACCGAAAGCGGATATAAAAAGATGAAGGACGAGCTTGACTACCTTATAAACGTCAAGCGTAAGGAAGCGGCGGAGAACGTCGGCATTGCGAGAGGCTTCGGCGACCTTTCCGAAAACAGCGAATACGACGAAGCAAAAAACGAGCAGGCGAAGATTGAAGCGAAAATCGAAGAGCTCGAAGAAATCCTCGCTCACGCAAAGGTCATAAGCGACCACGAAATCCAGACGGACACGGTAAACGTCGGTATAACAGTCGTTCTTTATGATATGGAATACGACGAGGACGTTGAATATACGCTCGTCAGCTCCAGAGAAGTCAACCTTGCGCAGGGCAAGATTTCCGATCAGTCGCCGATAGGCAAGGCGCTTGTCGGAGCGAAGGTCGGCGATGTGGTATCGGTCGAAGTACCGGACGGCATAATGAAATACAAGGTAAAATCGCTCAAGAGACAGGAAAACTGAAAAAATCACACCGAAGGAGATTATTATATGGCAGAGAACACTGTAAATCCGGCAGCTGAAGAGGAGCTTTCCGGAGAAAAGCTGAATGAAGTGCTCAGAATAAGACGCGAAAAGCTCGACGCGCTTGTTGCGGCGGGCAACGATCCGTTCACTATCACGAAATACGACCGCACTCATCACAGCTCTGATATAAGAGACCATTTTGAGGAGCTTGAAGGGAAAGAGGTTTCCGTTGCGGGCAGACTTATGTCCAAGAGAATTATGGGCAAGGCGTCGTTCTGCAATGTGCAGGATCTCAAGGGGAATATTCAGTCGTACGTAGCGCGTGACGCCGTCGGCGAAGAGGAATATGCTGCTTTCAAAAAGCTCGATATAGGCGATATCGTCGGTATCAAGGGCACTGTTTTCAAAACGAAAACGGGAGAGATATCAATCCATGCAACGGACGTTATCCTCCTCTCAAAGAGTCTTCAGGTGCTTCCCGAAAAGTTCCATGGACTTACAAATACAGACCTTCGCTACCGTCAGAGATACGTTGACCTTATAGTAAATCCTGAGGTGCGCGACACGTTTATCAAGCGCTCGAAGATAATCAGCACGATAAGACAGTATCTTGATTCTCTCGGATTTATGGAGGTTGAAACGCCGATGCTCGTTGCAAATGCGGGCGGCGCGGCTGCAAGACCCTTTGAAACACATTTCAACGCTCTGGACGAGGATCTCAAGCTCCGCATATCGCTTGAGCTTTACTTAAAGAGACTTATCGTCGGCGGACTTGAAAAGGTCTATGAGATCGGCAGAGTTTTCCGTAACGAAGGACTTGATACACGTCACAACCCCGAATTTACTCTTATGGAGCTCTATCAGGCATATACAGATTATAACGGAATGATGGAGCTGACGGAGAATATGTACCGTCATGTTGCGCAGACCGTTCTCGGTACAACGAAAATAGTTTATAACGGCATCGAGATGGATCTCGGCAAGCCCTTTGAAAGAATAACGATGACGGAAGCCGTCAAGAAATATTCCGGCGTCGACTTCGGCGAGATTCATTCGGACGAGGAAGCGAAGGCTGTTGCAAAGGCACACGGCATAGCGTTTGAGGAACGTCACAAGAAGGGCGACATTCTCAACCTCTTCTTTGAGGAATACGCAGAGGAGCACCTCATTCAGCCGACATTCGTCACAGAACATCCGATTGAAATTTCTCCGCTTACAAAGAAAAAGCCCGGTGACCCCGAGCACGTCGAGCGTTTTGAGTTCTTCATGAACGGCTGGGAAATGGCAAACGCATATTCCGAGCTTAACGACCCGATCGACCAGCGCGAGCGTTTCAAGGCGCAGGAAGAGCTCCTTGCCAAGGGCGACGAGGAAGCCAACCGCACAGACGAGGACTTCATGAACGCGCTTGAAATCGGCATGCCGCCCACAGGCGGTATCGGCTACGGTATCGACCGTATGTGCATGCTTCTGACGGATTCTGCCGCTATAAGAGACGTTCTCCTTTTCCCGACGATGAAGACGCTTGACGCCGAAAAGAAGGCGGACAAGCCCGCAGAGACGGCTCCTGCCGCACCTGCCGTTGAGGAGAAAATTGACTTTTCAAAGGTAAAGATCGAGCCTTTGTTTGAGGACACTGTCGATTTTGAGACGTTCGCAAAGTCGGACTTCCGCGCAGTTAAGGTAAAGGATTGCGTTGCTGTTCCGAAGTCAAAGAAGCTCCTGAAGTTTACTCTTGACGACGGCACGGGCACGGATCGCACAATTCTCAGCGGTATTCACGCTTTCTATGAGCCGGAAGAGCTCATCGGCAAGACCTGTATTGCAATCGTAAACCTTCCTCCGAGAGCCATGATGGGTATCGACTCGTGCGGTATGCTTATCAGCGCTGTTCACGAGGAAGAGGGCGAGGAAAAGCTCCATCTGCTCATGGTCGACAATCATATTCCCGCCGGCGCAAAGCTGTATTGAGCTGTAATGTATAAATAAAATAAAGTCCGGATGTCCGATATTGACCGGATGTCCGGACGGATCTTTTCGGAGGCTGAAATGAAATTTCTGAAATGGCTTGATAATTTCTGGTATCACAACAAGTGGAAAACGATAATTTCGCTTTTTCTCGTCGTTGTGCTTTCAATATGCGTTTTTCAGCTTGCGACAAAGAAAAAATATGACGCATGCATTATGTATGTCGGCGCAAAGTCCGCGGGGATAGAGCAGAGCATTGAAACCGAGATTGAAACGCTCATCGGCGACGGAAAGTCAAAGGTCAATTTTTCAAGACTCGCATATGACCCCGACAATGACCTCGCGGCGGAGGCGAATATAACGGCGCAGGAACAACTTGCAAATATGCTTGTCATGCCTTATTATATCTACATCATGGATAAGGATGTTTACGAGATATACAAGAATTCGCCCGTGTTTGCCACGCTTGACGAAATTTATGGGGAGGATATTCCCGATTTTGCATATGATAGCGCGGCGCTTATATATTCGGAGACGGAATTTGCAAAGTCGCACGAAAGCGACGACATAATTCCGGATGACGCTGTTATCGTTCTTAAAGTGAAGCCCTATACATGGGGAAAGCGCGCGAACGCAAAAGAACAGAAAAACTAGGAATTTCATAAAGAACTTTTCAAAAAAATCGTAGGAGAATGAACTTTTCGCCAAAAAAATATTGACAAAACGACGTAATTGTGTTACTATATTTGAGCGGCTGAAAACAGAGCTGCTTTGCGGGTGTAGTTCAATGGTAGAACACCAGCCTTCCAAG
>DHMB01000082.1:7376-8460 GCA_002405565.1 Clostridiales bacterium UBA4653 | reverse complement strand
GCGGAGTACGTCAAACGGAATAGGATTATCGTTTTCGATGTACACTTGCCAGTGAAGATAGTGCTTTCCAGTCGTCTCGTTGACTTCCTCGCCTTCCTCAAGCTGTCCAATATACGTATAGTTTTGCAATCGCTCTTGTACGTCTTCTTGATTGTAACCGTCGTTTTCAACGTCGGCGGGTATCGTCAAGACATACGAGCGTGACGCTTTCGACATAAAAAAACACCTCATCTCCGTTTTGGAGTACGAGGTACGAGAAAAGAAAAAAGCTCACTTTCGATTTACGAAAATGAGCTTATTACTCTTCCCTATTGTCAATAAAAGGCGGGCGAATTAAATTATACATATTTTGTATTTTGTATAATTGACTGTGCGGGATTATATACCCTCAAAGGTGTCCCGTACAGTCAATTACTGTCTCCGTAGTATCGCTCCTTCTCTGCGCGCTCTGGCTATCCGTGGAGCGCTACTACTCCGACTACAAAATATTCGTTTTGTGCAAGTGGGCGGGTTCTGTTTTTTCATCTCCCACTTGCTCAATTGTATTTCCTGCGTTGACTTCGGTCTTTGTTGAACTTTGATAACTGCCTTTGTGAATGTTTTACAGCGTATTTCCATTCAGTTACAAAATCGTGTAAATGAAAAAACGCAGACGGTATCGAGGTTTTCACAAGTCGACTACAAACTACAGAAGTGCCGTAAAGGTAACACTAGTGCGCGCGCGTACACGCGCGAGCACGCTTTACGCCACTTCGTGGCAAAATTCCTTATTTCTTGCTAATCGACCGCGCGCCAACCTTCCTCGAGGTCTTGTTTCTCTGTCTGGCTTTTGTCTTGCGCGCCTAAACCCGCGCATATCTTTTGTGCAGGACTTGACTGTCATCAGCCGTGGCGCGCGGTCGAACGGGTTGTAAGACCGTCTGCCTGACTTCTCTTTACTTCGCTACGCTCCGTCTTGCAGGCGGTCTACGGGGGTACCCGTGAAGGTGTACCCCCGTAATCCCCCGCCTGCTAACATCAGGCGGGCAGCTTGTGTTCTCTTTCTCTTTTCTGTTGCGTGACGTAACGTTGACGTTCGTCACTT
>DHMB01000082.1:0-7291 GCA_002405565.1 Clostridiales bacterium UBA4653 | reverse complement strand
ACGCGGCGTAACGTTGACGTTCGCCGTCTTCTTGCCGCAAGTGAAACTAATCTTCTTTTTTTGCTAACGCGCAACACAGGCTCGCATTTTACGTCTGAAAGGTATTTCCCTACGTTTTCGGCGCATTGTTTTGCTTGCCACGCTCCGCTATCCTCTATCACGCCTCGCACCTAACGTAAAGCGCCGTGAAAAAAACAATATCCCGCGCGGCGGGAGTCAAGGAAGTTTTTTTCACTTAAACGCTTGACGTCAGGAACCCTTACGGCGTGATATTCGGGCAAGCGGTGGCAGGCGCACAATGCCGCTACGCTATCCAACCATAAGTCAGGATTTAATCCTTGTCGGATATTGCCCTTTATGGGCGCGCGCTATTGTCTGATTTGGTTTTCTTCCTGTTCCGGAGGTCTTACACGGTTACGGTTCATCCGATAAGGCTCTGCAACACCCGTAGCAACCTTGCTCTGTATCTCTTCTCTGCTATGGTTTCTTATTCTGGGAAACGGTTGTATAAATTCCTCTGTACTCTCGTTTCTGCGGGTCTCTCGTTTGCATTGTCCGGCTCTGAAAGAGTTCCTCTTTCTTCTCTTTCGGGGTTCGCAGCTCTTCTCTGCGGTAAAGGAGGTGGTACACCTTCCGCAGAGGGGAGCTTTCTTTTTGGCTTTGGTATGGGCTTTGAGCAAGTGGGCGGGTTCTGTATTTTCATTCCCACTTGCTCAATTTCAGTTTCTGCAAAATGGCGATTTTTCGGACATTGTTTTTTGCTCTTATAAGTCATTGAACTTATAAAAGTTGTAAAAAATCAAAAAATGGTTTTAGCTGACATGAATAATTTTCTTTTCCACGCTGCTCCCTCTTGACATTGGGCTTTTTATTTGATAGAATTTTTGTAATGTTTTGTTAATCCTCCCTGGGAAGGAAGAACGGAGTATAAAAATGAACGCAATAGAATTATTGGCTTTGATTCAAGTTTTTATTTCGGCAATAATCCTGATAGCCGTTTTATACGGAATATCCAAACAAAGAGATACATCAGAAGAAATAAAAAAACTAATCGATCAAGCAAAAGAAGAATTAAAGGAACGTTCAAATGAACATAAGTGAATTGCTTGAAAAAATTGAGGAATTAACAAGACAGAGAGATATATCGATCGGGACGATGTCAATAATTATCGGTATATTGGTGCTTGTAATAATAGCTTTAATTTGCACAATCTTTAATCTAAAAGAAAGCAACGACGAGCTAAATAACGAGCTTATTTCTCTAAGACAATCAGAGAACAATCATCAATGAATAAATCCATAAGGAGCGTGTAAAATGCCATACGAAAGAGATATATTCGACGCCACAAACAGCGCAATAGAACACTATGCGCCAACAATTTTGGTGATAATAGCTGTCTTTGTGATATTGGGGATTATTGCGTATCGCCTACATTACCGAAATCGAAACTAACGTCATTTTAAGAAGCAACGATTTTGTTAAATCCGTTATAATGAACACGCTTCCCTTTGCAAATCCAAAAGAATGCGGCTCGCGTTCAAGAAGAGGTATATTATGGTAGTTATATTCATAATAATCATTGCCGCATTGGCCATATACGCATATGAGCGTACCGGCGGCGGACGTCAACTGCGCATGGATTCAAAAGAATACAAGGGTTTGTCGGGTGAGAAAAGAACGATTTCCTATATAAAATCCGTGACAGACAAAGATATGATACTGCATGATGTCCGGATAACCGATGAATACGGAAATGACGCGCAGATTGATATCGTGATGCTGGACAGCACGGGCATATATGTGGTTGAAGTCAAAAATCTTGCCGATAACGCCAAAATATATCTCACAAACAGCAAGGACTGCAAACTCTATTACAGAGTAAAATACAAGCCATCTCAGCAGAAGATGATGTACAACCCGATATGGCAGAATCGCACGCACATAAAGCGACTTTCAAATTATCTTAAATTACCGCAGGATTATTTCGTCAATATAGTTTCAATAGCGGGTGGCGAATACATAAATTATGAAACACAGCGCGATGTAACGATAACATATTCCGAGAATATATCAAGCGTATTGTATAATGAAATGAACAGGCGAAGATACATGCTCGATCCTGCCTCCATAGTCAATATACGCCGTGCGCTCAAACCCGAAATGCAGGCACAGATAGAGCGCGCCGCTGAATTGAAGAGGCAACGCGAGATAAAGCGTGCAGAAAGGCAAAAGAAATTCAGTGAATTAAAGCAGAAGATCGGAGCCTATATTAAAAAGCAAGCGCAATCCATAAAGAATATGTTCAGAAAAGGCAAAAATGAAGAAGAATGATTAGATATTTCTGAGCGGACAAACAACGCAAAAGCAAAAAGCAGTGCCAGAGGGCACTGCTTTTTTATTTGTTTATAAATCGCGACCTTTATATTACAAAGCTCAGAGCTGACGATATTTCTTTTTGAGTATATATTTCATAAAAGGAAGAAGCAATAAAGTCGAAGCGCACATCCATGCGCCGGGATCCCCGAAGCAGACTGCGGCAAAAGCCAAAGATGAAGCCGTATCGTTTATCGGCGCACCATTTATGATACGTGGCAAGCACGAACATATGAGAACGCGGGCGGTCAGCTCGGCGATTCCCGCTCCGAGTACATATCCCGGCAGAAATATTCCCTGAACCGCACTTCTGACAACAATCAAAAATCCAAGTACCGCGTAAAAGGCGATATCGACATAGATAAATATATTTCCGAAACGTATCGTCTCTGCGGATACCTTATCTGCGCTCATAAAGATGTATTGATATGCGCCGTTTATTGAAAGCAGAAGTCCTGATACAAGACATATGACAAACACAATCAGCATGATAAGAACGGTTTGCACTGTTCCCTTTTTAATTCTGTCATAATTCTGTTTTCCATAATTTTGCGCGTTGAAGCCGAGTATTGCAGAACCGAGACCGTTGTAGGCCGCCATGAGAAAGTTTATCAGCTTGTTTGCCGCGCCAAATCCATTCTGTGCCGGCGTCCCCAAGACCATCTCGCCTGTCGACGTTATATCAAATTCCACAACAGCCGCCTGCATGACAATTATTCCGATTGCAAGAACGGAGAATTGCAGTCCAAGCGGTATTCCCTGTTTCAGGTGCATGCAGAAAGTAGTTTTGTCAACTTTGAAATCTGATATGTGAAGTCGTAGCTCTTTATATTTTATAAATGTATATGCGGAGCAAGCGATAACGCTTATAAACTGCGCGAGCACAGTTGCAATCGCGGCGCCGGACGGCCCCATTTTCAATGTTGAAAGAAAAACTATGTCCAAAACCACATTCAGCGCGGTTGAAATTATAAGAAAAACAAGCGGAGTTACGGAGTCTCCGTAAGCCCTCAGTATACCGCAGACGAAATTATATCCCATCTGTGCGATTATACCTATGAATATGAAAAAGCAATAGCTGTATGCGGCATCGTAGACAGCTTTGTTTGTTTCGGTTACGTTGATTATTCCGAGAAGTTGCGGAAGCAGCGCGATTGAAACAACTGTCAGTAGAAGCGAAATCGCGACGGAAAGATATATCTGCGCGGCAAATGATTTTCTGACGCCGCGGGTGTCATTCTGCCCTACAAATCTCGCCGTCACAACGGAAAACCCCGCCGTACATCCGAAGGCAAACTGAAGAAATATAAATGTGAGCGGGAATGTGTCGTTTACGCCTGCGACCTCGGAAGAAGTCAGCACCTGACCGCAGATTATGGCGTCTGTGAGCACATAGATCTGCTGAAGAAAGTACGATATTATTATCGGCGCGGAATATTTGAGTATAACCTTCCACGGTGTCCCTTCGGTGAGGTCAACGGGACGTGAAAGCTGTGCAAAAAAGCTGTTTTTCTTCTCCATAAGAGAATACCTCCGAAAAATCTTTTCACATTATATAACCTTTTATAAAAAAGTCAATAGGGTTATGAAGATTTTACTTTTTGTACACAATTGGGCTTGAAAAATGCGCCCGGCAGAGAGAGTCCGGAAATAAAAAAGCCGCTTGATTACGGCAAAAAATCAAGCGGTTGTAATAATTTATTGAGTGAGCAAATCATCTCTGAAAGCTTATATATCTTGTCCCCTGGAAAGTGAGCCTTCCGGTATCTCCTTCCAGGATAATTCCGTATTCGTCACGGCTGACGCGGAAAACCATTCTGTCTCCGCTTTCGACCTGAAAAGTTACGAGATAAGAGGTGGATGAGGTGTGCGTTGTGTGCATTGTATCTCCTGCATGATGATGGTGATACGAAACGTCTTTTCGCTTGTCAACAACGGTCGCCTCGACGGTCAGTCTTGGGGAGTTGTTGTTCTTTTTCCATTGACTTATTATTCTGACGAAAGAAAAAATAAACATTCCGATAATAATCGAGAACATAATAAAGAAAATTATTTCAAATATGCCGCCGAAAAAGGGATCACCCATTATTTGCTCCTTTCATTGTTCACATCAGTCAAAAATGACTTTTGCGCTGTCGTTTTCATTTGCTTCAAAGCACATTAAAATCTGCTCTTTTGTTGTTTTGTTCGTGGCAAGCTCTTTGGGAATCTCATCGCGACCGAAATATGCGGATTCGGTCGTTTCTGTGTTCGGAACAAATTCCCCGCCGTGCGACTTACATAACACAAAAATCTTTATAATTCCGAAAATATAATTGCACGCATTGCGCTTCCGCCAGTCCTGAACGGCAATTATCCGCTCCGCCGTCACGCAGAGCCCCGCCTCTTCTCTGACCTCTTTCACGGTGTTTTCGCTGACCGACATATCAACATCGCACCAGCCGCCGGGCAATGCCCACATCCCGCTTTTCTCGCGCACAAGCAGTATCTTGTCTTCATTGAATATCGCCGCGCGAGTGTCGAGCTTCGGAGTCTGATATCCGGTTTCCCCGCAAAATACATCCTTTATTTTTGTCATCGGTATATCGGTTCTTTCGGCAAGCATTTCGGCGGCGATGTCGCGCAGTTGCAGATAGCGTTCGATATCGTATTCATTTTTGCAATACGCCAGCCCTGACTGTGCAATGCCCTGTATTTTCATTGCCCATTCAAGTATTTTGTCGTTGCCGCCCATGTCACGTCTCCTTTTTTTGCCGTTAAGATTGCTTGCGCGGGATATTATCCTCTTTACATAGCTATTATATCAATAACAGAATTTTATTGCAATATCTTTTGGCTTTTCGGAGGATAAATTTCAAGTTTTTTTCTTCATCTATTTACAAAAGCAGAATTTCATAGTATAATAAGCTGTATTATTTTATGCAAAGGACGGTGCTTGATTTGAACACTGATTCAAAAAGAAAAGTTCTTATTATCGGCGAAAGCTATATGAACCTTGAAATGGAAACAGACAGTCTGCTTAAAAACGGAAACATAACGCATGGCGGAAAATATGGCTTTCATCCTTACGGAATGACCGCTGCCGCCGCGGTTACCGTCGGTAAAATGGGCGGAAAATGCGTGCTTTGCTCAAAGCTCGCAAAGGATTCAAACGGAAACAGACTTAAAGAATATTATGAAAAGAACGGTCTCGATACCGGTATGATAACATTCCCCGAAGGCACTCAGACGGGCTTTGCCGTGACGCTTTACGGAGAAAACAGCGAAACCGAGCATTATGTTTCAAAGGGCGCAAATGCTTGCTTTACAAAAAAAGACATAGACGAGGCTTTCGGCACTTGTCCCGATGTTTTTCTCGTTCCGCAGGAGGAGTTCGTCTGCGCTGAGACAGATGAAGACAAGCCTGCTTTGCAGACGCAGAAAAGCGATGAACCTGTCGACGAAAACGCTTCAAGCGATGAACCGGCACAGGAAAAAGAAAAAAGCGAGGAAGAGTCCCATTCCGCGGTAACCGATCCCAGAGGAAGAGACACACTTGCACTCTATGCCTGCAACGAGGCAATGGAAAGAGGAGTTGACATGATAGTCGACTATAATTCAGCCGCGTCCGCTCTTCCCCTCTCGGATTTCAAAGGAATAAAGGCGTTTATAATCTCCGACGAAACGCTCTCAAAAATGACGGGATTTTATCTCACCTCAGAGGACAGAATCGTCCGCGCTCTCATATCCCTTAAATCCAAGATACCTTCAAAATATTATATAATCCAGGTCGGAAACGACACGTCGCTTGTTTATGACGGCAACTCTTATCAGAAAATTACGCTTCCCGCTCCGGACGGCGTCTCCGAGGGCAAAATGAATCCGACATACGTCGGCGCGTTTATTGCCGAATACCTTGAAACGAAGAATATTGTCCGTGCATGCACATATGCCGGAGTCACAAGCCTCCTGACAAAAGCCCATGACGGTGTTCTCGAAAAGGTTCCTTCAAAGAGAGAGGTTGAAGAATACATCTCTCAAAAAGGGATAAATACACGTGTATGGTGAAGCTTCTCGGAATAGATTACGGCGACGCCCGCACAGGTCTTGCTTATTCGGATGACCTCGGGCTGATCGCCATCGGCGCGGGGTGTGTGAAAAGTTATAACCCCGAAAAAGCGGCGGATGAAATTGTTGCCAAGGCGGAGGAATGGAACATCGGGCTTATGGTTCTCGGTAAGCCCATAAACATGAACGGGACGGAAGGCCCGCGGGCGCAGGCTTGCAAGGATTTCGCTGAAATGCTCAAAGCCAGGACAGACATTCCGGTTGTCA
The DNA here is from genome assembly GCA_002405565.1 of Clostridiales bacterium UBA4653. GTDB lineage: Bacteria > Bacillota > Clostridia > Oscillospirales > CAG-272 > CAG-841. The sequence goes on along the minus strand of DHMB01000082.1, from coordinate 603 downwards.
TGATGGACGAAAGACGAACCACCGTGCAGGCGCACGAAATACTGACGGAAACGGGCGTTTTCGGTAAAAAGTGCAAGGGCGTTGTCGATTCTCTTGCGGCAGAAATCATTCTGCAAACATATATGGATAAACAGAAAAATATTTAATTGCAAAGGATATAAATGCTATGGAACAGTCACAAAAAACAATGGAAAAGCTTGTTGCGCTCTGTAAAAACAGAGGCTTTGTATTCGCGGGCTCCGAAATTTACGGCGGTCTCGCAAACACATGGGACTATGGCCCTCTCGGCGTTGAAATGAAAAACAACATCAAGAAGGCTTGGTGGAAAAAGTTTGTTCAGGAAAGTCCTTATAATGTCGGTCTTGACGCCGCAATCCTCATGAACCCGCAGACATGGGTTGCTTCCGGTCACCTCGGCGGCTTCTCTGATCCCCTCATGGACTGCCGCGAGTGTAAGGAACGTTTCCGCGCGGACAAGCTCATTGAAGATTATTGCGCAGAAACGGGCACAACGCTTTCAAAGCCCATCGACGCTTTCACTCAGACCGAAATGAAGGATTTCATTGAGGAGCACAACATTCCCTGCCCCTCCTGCGGCAAGCA
>DHMB01000154.1:2670-4758 GCA_002405565.1 Clostridiales bacterium UBA4653 | reverse complement strand
ATTAGGCACACCTGCAACAAGAGCGAGCATTATAGAAAAACTCGTAAGCGGCGGTTTTGCCGAGCGACGCGGAAAGCAGATTTTTGCAAGCGATGATGCCGTAAAGCTGATATCGCTTCTGCCTGAAAAAATCAAGTCTCCGTCCATGACGGCAGAATGGGAAAATCATCTTTTGCAGATGGAAAAAGGCGAAATGCGCGAGGAAGTTTTTATGACGGCAATCGCGGATTTTGTGAAAGACCTTGTTTGCGACTACTCCGAAGTTAAGGAAAATGACAAAAAGAGTTTTACCGAAAAACTACGCGACAAAGAAAAATATATCGGCGTGTGCCCAAGGTGCGGCGGTACGGTATCCGAGTGCAAAATCGGTTTTGCCTGCGAAGAAAAAGGCTGTGATTTTGTTCTTTGGAAAGACAATAAATTTATGCAGAGTATCGGGTTGTCTTTTACAAAAGCGGTTGCCTCTTCTCTTATAACAAAGGGGTTCTATCTTGCCAAAAATCTTGTGTCAAGGAAAAACGGAACAAAATACAGCGCAAAAATTCGGCTTGCCGAGAACGGCGGCAAATATCCCGCCTATGAGATGGAGTTTGTCGGTGACAAGAAAAAAGAATTTGAAAGATAAGGGGTGCATCAATGGCAAATAAATATCAGGTAATCAGCGCTCTGTCGGAACAGGCGGCAAAAGACGCAGCCAATTCTCCGAGGGAATGGATGAAATATCTCGACACGGCTGCACGGCTGTACCGTTATCCGTTCCATGAACAGCTTCTGATTTACGCACAGCGACCGAACGCAACGGCTTGCGCTTCGCTTGAACTGTGGAACAACAAAATGGGACGATGGGTAAACCGCGGTGCAAAAGGAATTGCTCTGATAGACGATTCTTCGGATTATCCGAGACTCAAATATGTATTTGATGTGGCGGATACTCACCCTCTTGAAAACAGCAAGGAAGTTTACCTGTGGCAGCTGAACGAAAATCTGCATGAGCAGATCGCTTTATATTTGCAGGATGTTTACGGCGTGGACGGCAATACTCTGTCGGATATCTTGTATGAAGTAGCAATCAGCGTCGTTACGGAAAATATGCCCGAATATATGAGGAATATGCGATATGCCATCGACGGCAGCTTTCTTGAAGATTTCGATGAACTGAACATTGAAGTGCGTTTCCGCGATCTTGCGGTAAACAGCCTGCACTATATGCTTGCTTCGCGTTGCGGACTGAATACCGATATTTTCTTTGAAAACGAAGATTTCCGGAATATCTGCGAATTTAATACTCCGATGGCGCTTTCACAGCTTGGCTCTGCCGTGTCCGAGGCGGCTATGCCGATCCTTATGGATATCGGACGCAGGGTGCGTACCATGGAGCAGACGCTAACAGAGGACCCGGAAATTTCACAGAATCCTCTTGCAAAAAATGTAAATGTAGTGTATAATGATTTTAGCGTGGTAAAGCACGAAAGTGGAAATGAACGTGAAACACGTGAGAACACCGAAAAAGGAGATGTGTCAAATGATGAAAATGGATTACACGAGCAAAGCGGGCTTTCTGATTCCGAACGTGCGGATGGACGCTCAGAAGGCGAACTCACTCGGACGCTTCGGGAGGATGCGCAAGGCGTATCTGAGGGAACATCACAGCGGACTGTATCAGGGACTTCTGATGACAGGCAAGCTGTCGGCGCACCTCTCGGAGATCGACGGGACGGCGAACCGGAGAATGGAACAGCTGACCGAGAGCTTTATGAAATCGGAGGGCGTGAGCGAACAGCTCAAAGCGACCAATCAGTTAGCGTGGGTAGGCGCGATGAACAGTATTCGGGCAAGAGCCGAAGAAATCGTCATGAGCGAACTGATTTACAGTTAAATATCTTTTCGGATAGTGATGATCTATCCGATATTTTTTTAGATAATAAAACATCGGGAGAAATCCTTGATGAAGCACTCAGAATGGGCAGCAATCAGAGTAAAAGCGTACTCCGTATTGCCGCTCATTTTATGCTTGACGCTGGCGATGACGCGGAATTTTTGAAAAATGAATATCGGTACGGCGCAAAAGGCATCCTGCACGATAACGAA
>DHMB01000154.1:0-2625 GCA_002405565.1 Clostridiales bacterium UBA4653 | reverse complement strand
GTATGGTTTGACGAAAACGGCATAAGGCTTGCCAAAGGCACGGAAGCTCGGTACAATCCCCAAGCCGTGACCTTTACATGGGAGCAGGCATCCGAACGCATAAAAGAGCTTATAACAAGCGGGCGGTATGCTCCGCAGATAATTTTGAATCAGGCAATCGAAAACGAGAGAGACGAACTTGCCGAAAAACTATGGTATCTGCATCAGGACAGCAATATCGACTTTTTTATGGATGAAGAACTGTTTCGCGGCGGTTTTCCGGAAAGCACGGCGCATATTGCCGAGCTTCTTTCTGACGGAGACTTTCGTTTGAATGTAATGCAGGGGCTGGGTGAGTTTCTGATACGGTATGAAGAAGATCGCTCCGTGCTTCGTTTCCATTTTCACAAGCCCGCCGAAATACTGCGCCGCCTGTCAGAACTTGATAATACGCCGTTATCTTTGCCGCAGTCGGAAATTGATATGTTCCGTGATATGGTGGAGTTTATTACTGAGGATGAGATTGAACAGTATATAAACGGCGGCGGTGTATATTCGGACGGACGGCTTTCAACTTACGCCTATTTCATTCATGAGCACGGCGATAAGGAAAAGGCGGATTTTATACGCAGGCGATACGGAATCGGCGGTTCTTCCCATGCGCTTTGCGGTGCGGATGACAGCCACGCGGAGCATGACGGAAAAGGACTTCGCCTGTCTCGCGGAAAATACACGGTTCAAAATGCGCCGAGTGTGCTTTTGACTTGGAACAAGGTAGCCGAACGTACAGAAAAGCAAATCCTGTCCGGCAGATATCTCACGGAAAAGGATATTGAGCGTATCCCCGATTACGATAAGCATATCATGGCACAGAAGATTGACAGCTTCTATGCCAAACGCGATAAATCAGCGCTTGATCTGCCCGAGGGTACGGATATGTTTCATACCTTGGAAGCTATTCAAAACCGGATAGAGGACTCTGCGTGGCTTGACGGAGTTGTGTCGGATATGGCAAGTGTCATTTCCGCACTTGACGAAAATGAGGCGGAAACTGAACGGCTGCAAAGCATTTATGCCGACGCGGTATCATACAAAAACGGCGTATTTTCGCTGTTTGTCCCGTCGAAAAGCATACTTGCAAAGGCACAGGAATACGGTACGGAACTGTATGTTCCCGTAAGGCGTGATAATACAGATGACCGTAAAGCAATCTATTCCTATGTGGTGGGAGACAGCGCATATATCGACGGAAAAGAACTTGAAATTGAGGGTATCTACCCCGAAACGGTTATGCTGCGCGATAAGTCTTTCCCACTTTACTCGTACAGCTATGCCCCCGATGAATTTGAAAAACTGCTTTCTGAAAATCCGTTAAACGATCATCTGATTTCGGAGTTTACGGAGCGTATTCCTGAAAAAGCGCAGGAAATACAGACCGAGGTCGATAAAACAGATAAGCTCTCCGTGCTTGACTTTGCAAGTGAAAGTCAGTATGAGCGTATCCGCGAAAAATATCAGCTTTCCACGATTGTCGGCTTTGAGCATGACGGCAATATCGAGTTTTACGGTGAAGATGCGAAAACCGTCTCGGAATATCTCGGACAGAAACTGCTTGACAAGCAGCTTGAAAGCGGAGAGAGTGTTCCCGTGACGGGATTTCCTACGGAGCAGTGGGCGTATTTCGGCAAACAGATTTGGTCGCACGGACAAAATCTTGTGCTGATGGGTAAGGATGAAAACGGTGAGTATGCGCTAATCAAAGAATACACAGGCAAAGACTATATTCCGCTCGGTATGAGATTAACCATTGATGAGCGTGACTTTCAGATTGACGCGGTGGATTATCAAGGCGGAAAAGTGAGCTTGCGCGATGTCACCTTTCAAAATGGCGTGGGATTTCCTATCTTTCGGAGCGAAAGCACGGAGTATGTCCGTTCTTTTGTGGAAGAACAGCAATGGGAAAGCATAGACGCTGTTGAGCAGAAAGCAGTGCCTGAAACCTCCGAATCACCTGACAGATACTCCATTCGTCTGCTCCCGAACGAGGGCGGCATTACGGGCATATGGGATGCGGAACTTAACCGTTTCTATGAGGAAGATGGTCAAGTCCTGCGCTTTGCAGAGCAAAATAACGCCATTCAACATCTTTCGGATATTAAACGAATCCATGGCGTAGAGCAGACAGAGCCGATCTTTACAACACCTACGGGAATTGCTTACCATATCGGAGAAGTCCTTTCATCCAAAGCGGAAGAGAGGCAAGGTGCGGATATGGTAATTGATCGAGTGGATGAGGATGATGTTTGGTACACTTTGCCGAGCTTGCCCGGGCAAGCTGCTGTGAATATTGACCGTACTTCATTTGAGCGCTATCTTGATACGGGATTTTTTTCGGCAAAAGAGCAGCAGGAACTTGTCAAAGAAATCCCACATGAGCCGTACAGGACAGAAACGGCAGCCGTTTATCCGGGCGAGAAAAGCAACATTCCGTTTGATATTGTGGTGCAGACGCTTCACACGGAGGAACCTGAGCCGCCGAAACACAATTTCCGTATTACCGATATGGATTTGGGTGCAGGCGGTCCGAAAGCCAAATTCCGTATGAATATGGATACTATCAATCTTCTCAAAGAATTGGAGTTTGAG
>DHMB01000051.1 GCA_002405565.1 Clostridiales bacterium UBA4653 | reverse complement strand
TCCGCCATATATGCGCCGGTGTTGACGGAAATGATTATTATCGCAGAAACCATCGGTGCAACGTCAAGCGGAGCGAAGAGGCTGTAATAAATAATCAGCGCCTGAACCATCATCGGCGTGCCGCGGATGACCTCAACATAAACGGAAAGAATGGCGTTTACAACCTTCAAAACCGCCTTTTTTACGCCGCTGTCCCCGTCCTTCACGGGCACCGTTCTGATTATCGCGATAATGAGTCCGATGAGAAAGCCCGCAACCGTGCCGATTATCGCCATCAGCAGGGTGTTTCCCGTGCCGCGGAGAAAACTGCGCCAGTATTCGGAAAATATCTTTGCTATCCAATCAAAAAATGACATTGTGTTCCGCTCTTTCTATCAGTTGTTTACAGGCTGACGGAGGATTGCTTCCTTCATCATTTCTTCCTTTTCCTCTGTCGAAACGGAGGCGATGATCTTGTTTATCTCTGCCGTGAGAGAGCTGTTCTTTCTGACGCCGACAGCGATAGACGCTTCCGTCGGGTCATATTTGAAGCCGTTTTCCTTTGTGAATTCAATATATGTAAATTCGGGGTTTGCGGCGACCGCGGAGATGGCTCCCGGCTTTTCGCAGACGTAACCGTCGATTTTGCCCGAACGGAGCGACTGAATGAGTCCTGCGAAATCTTCAAGAGCCGTCTGCTTGTTTACTCCGTCAATCTGGTCGATAACGTCATAATGGAAGGTATTGAGCTGACCCGTTATCTTTGCGCCGGAAAAATCGGAGATTTTTGTTGCGGAGGCGTATGCGGAGTCCTTTCTGACAACCATAACGAGGTCGCTGTCATAATATGTATCCGTGAAATCTATGGAGAGCTTTCTGTCCTCTGTGGGACTCATGCCGGCGATGATAAGGTCAATCTGCTTGCTGTTGAGTGCGCTTGTGAGTCCGTTCCATTCGATGGGCTTTATGACGAGCTCAACGCCGAGCGCTTCCGCTATCTTCTTTGCCATCTGAACATCATAACCGTCTGCATATGTGCCATTGTCGAGACGGACGGACGCATATTCGTTTGACGTTGCCTGCGCCCAGTTATAGGGAGCGTATGCACATTCCATACCGACAATTATCGTGCCTCTTGCCTTGACATCTTCAAGATCCTTTTCGCCCGTTTTGCTCCCGCAGGAAGCAACGGTAAACAGAACGCCGAGCGTCATAGCGGCTGCAAGTAAAATACTCAAAAATCTTTTCATTTTGTTTTCCCCTTTGAGAAATTGAATTTAATTACAAAACGAAAAAATCGCGGTGACAACCATCACTGCGACAAACAAATAAAATCAAGTCCGCGATAGCTCTCCACCTAAGTGACAGTACGGCAGATATTATCTGCAATACCGGTTTACACGGCATAATCCGTACCGTATACCCTCGGCAGTGTTCCCTTTCGCACGGAAGCGGATACTTCTCGTTCGTGTTAATCATAAACACCGCGCCTCTACCTAAAACGATATTCAGTTTTGAAATTATGAGAGGAGTATATCACGGCAAGCCGCGCTTGTCAATACTTTTTGCAAAATTCCGCCGATTTTTTTGAAAATGCAACTGTAAACGCAAAAATCCCGCCTTTGAAGGGCGGGATTTTCACGTTTTATATCTGTCAGTTTTTCATAATCTTTTCGATCTCGGCTCCGCTCAGATGGTTTTTCACCATAAGCTCGCCGACGAGCGCGTCGATCTTGTCCCTGTTTTCGGAGACTATGCGTATCGTCTCCTCCATCTGCTCTTTAAGAATACGTCCGACAGCCGCTCTTGCCTCAGCCGACATTGAAGCGTCATCCATATCGTTCGACGCAATGCCGACGCTCTCGTCCATTCCGTAAGTACAGACAATGCGCTTTGCCGTATAGGTCGCGGAGTCAAGGTCGCCGCTCGCGCCGGTTGATATTCCGTCGTTTTCGCCGTAATATACGATTTCCGCGGCTCTTCCGCCGAGCGACGTTCTGATCCTCGCCAGCAGTTCATCCTTTGTATATATCGCCTTGCCTTCCTGTTCGGCATGCTGCATGTATCCGCCGTGATCTCCGCGCGCAACAACCGTAAGATATGACGGTATCTCCCCGCCCGCACAGCAGACAACGGTGTGCCCCGCCTCGTGCCTTGCGACCCGTTCCAGCTGGGAAGCGTCCCATTTTTTCGCCTCTCCGCCGTTGAAGGTTTCAAATGCCTCGTCAAGAATGGCGTCGGTGACGTCGGTGCTTTCCTCTCTTATGGCAGATCTGAGGGCAAATTCCATGACGGAGTCAAGCTCCGCAAGGCTCATCCCCGTCGACCTCAGCGCAATGCTTTCAATTTCATCTTCCGATATCGCAAAAGCGTGATTTGCGGACGCCTTCATGTTCATGAATCTTATCCTGTCCGCCTTGCCGGGAAGGTCTATGTATATTCTTCTGTCAAACCTGCGCATGAGCGCGGCGTCAAGACTTTTGCCGCTGCCGGGCTCGACGTCGAAATTCGTCGCCGCAAGAACAAACACCGGCTTTGAAGGATCGCTTGAAAAGCCGTCCATTTCCGTAAGGAAGGCGGTCAGCGTCTCCTCGCCTCTCGCGCCTGAAAATTCTCCGCCCGTTCTCTCCTTTGCAATCGCGTCGATCTCGTCGACAAACAGCACGGAGGGCGCATATTTGCGCGCGGTCTTGAAAAGCTCATGAACCTTCTCCTGCCCCTCGCCGACATATTTTTTAAGGAACTGATTTCCCTCTGCGGCAATGAACGTCACTCCGGACTCGCAC
>DHMB01000129.1 GCA_002405565.1 Clostridiales bacterium UBA4653 | reverse complement strand
ACGGAAAAGACATCCGTGACATTACCCGTTCTTCCCTGCGCAAGGCTTATACAATGGTTCTTCAGGACACCTGGCTCTTCCACGGCACCGTCTTTGAAAATATAGTCTATGGCAAGGAAAACGCCACGCGGGACGAAGTCATCGCCGCGGCAAAGGCGGCAAAAATCGATTCGTACATCGAGCACCTGCCGCAAGGCTATGATACCGTCCTCTCTGATGACGGCGTAAACATTTCAAAGGGTCAGCGGCAGCTGATAACAATCGCCCGCGCAATGCTTTCCGACGCCCCCATGCTCATTCTGGACGAGGCAACGTCAAACGTCGACTCGCGCACAGAGCTTCAGATTCAGCAGGCAATGCAGACGCTTATGCGCGGCAGAACGTGCTTTGTCATCGCGCACAGGCTTTCAACAATAAAGAATGCCGACCTTATAATCGTCGTCCGCGACGGTAGCATAACCGAGCAAGGAACACACGAAGAGCTCCTCAAAAAAGGCGGATTTTACAGCGCGCTTTATAATTCGCAGTTCTCCTGATTTATCTGTTAAGCAGATACACGGAAAGGTTCAGATAGCCCGCGAATGTAAGCCAGAGCAGATAAGGAAGCTGCAAAAATGCAGCTGTGCGATTGATTTTGTAAAATTTCAATATCATTATCAGCACAAGCACCCAAAGCAACACAAGCCAGATAAACGAGAAAAGATATGCGCCGAGCCTGAAAAAGAATATCGGCCACATAAAGTTGACAATAAGCTGAATCGCATAAACAATAAGCGCCGACATCTTTGACTTCTCGCTTGCGTCTGCGTTGTAAATAAGGAATGACGATATTCCCATCAGGGCGAAAAGTATTGTCCAGACAACGGGAAATATCCAGGCGGGCGGCGAGCCTTCGGGCTTTATCATCGCCCCGTATGCTTCCCCTGCCCTTGCGATAAGCCCCGACGCCGTACCAACGGCGAGCGGGATAAAAATTGAAAGTATAAGCGAACCCCATTTGATTTTTTTCATAACAAAACTCCTCTCTTGCACCAAAATTCTATGCAGGAGAGGAGTTTTTTATTCATTTCAATATGTTATCTCGGCGCTGCCGCAGGTTTTCATATCGAAGAGGACATAACCGTTTTCATATGAGAAATCCGCCTTCTTACCGTCAACCGTAACCTTTTTCGGAGCGTTTTCGGACATAGCCTTTATATGATATACTCTGATGTCCTTCATTCCGTCAAAGTTTCCTATGCGCTTGCCGATATTTATCTTGACAGACGAGCCGTTTTCCTCACAGACAATCTTTGTAACGGCTCTTTCGCCGTTCTTATAACCGAAGGAAACGCCGTCATCCTCATAAAAGTCGCGCTCGGACTTGCCACAGGGATATATTTCAAGAATTATTTCGCCTGCGTCCTTGCAGTCTGTGAACTGTTTCGGGGTCTCTGTCGGGATGATAGCGCCGGATTTTACATAAAGCGCGCCGCCTTTGCCTTCCGGAAGATCAATCTTTATCATCTGCCCGCCGGAATAGCGCTTGCCTGTCCAGTAGTCTATCCAGTCGTTACCCCTCGGAAGCCATATCTCATCCGAGAAAGCGCCGACAAGGAAATCTTCGCCGAACATATATTCATAAACGGAATCCTTAACCTCTTCGTCATCCGTGACGTAAGGCATGGCACGACAGGTCGGCATACCTGTCATATTGCCGTAGATCGAGGTTGAATAGATGTATGGCATCAGCTTGTAACGGAGGTTGTCATAGAAGGTAAAGTAAGCCTGCATCTCCTCCCCTGCCCACCAAGGCTGGGCAAAGCCAGCCCAGCTGTTCAGCTGGCACCAGGCAGTAAAGAAACAGTAATGGATTGTGTGCTTTGAATATATATCCATATCGCACGTCATAGCGGAAATTCCCGTCAGACCGCAATTGAGTATCCAGGCGAGAGTTTTCAGCTTGCCGCCGGAATCGCCTGTTGTCATCGCCGTGTATGCGCCCGAGCCTGTATAACCGCCGCAGAAATGATGCATAGGTCTTGTCCCTCTGTATCTCGCCGCGCCCTGATACATGTCCTTTGCGCAGAGCGTCTGCATAAGGTTATGCATTTCCGGCTCGCTCTTTCCGTTTGCATAGGTTCTTGTCTCATCCGTTATGTCAACAACGTGACAAGGGTCAACCTTGAACGCAGCCGCGCCGTCAAAGCAGAACTTTTCGAGGTGTTCAAACCATTCGGGAATACCGAAATCCGTATCGTTTCCCGCCAGCTTTTCTTCGTAAGCCGTGAAATCGTGCTGACAGCAAAGCCAGAGCTGGAGCTTGAAGCCGTAGCGCAGAAGTGCCTGCGTAAATTCATAGGGTTTTGGCTTTTTACCGCCGCGCATCCAATCGCAGATATAGAAGCGGTCTGTGTTCCACTTTTTATCGACGGAGAAATCGTATCTCTTTGCCATCCAGCCCGGTTCAAGGCTGAACACATCGCAAGGAAGTCCGAGCTCGCGGAACTGCGCCGCATTCCTCATAACCTCAAACTGGTCGGCATTGTACTGCTCGACAAACGTAAGCCCGTATGCCCATTTGGGGAGAAGAATCGGTCTGCCCGTCACATATGTCAGTCTTTCGTTTATATCAGCAAGAGTTCTGCCCGCAAAGATGAAAAAGTCAATTTCGCCGTTCGGAAGGTACCATAAAACCTCGTTTTCGTTCTTTGAGCAAACATCGATACCGTGCCAGAAGGTTGTGTTGCAGAGGATGCCGTAGCCTGCCTTTGTCATAATGAAAGGCACGGTCACCTCGCACTTCTGATAAACAATTCTTTCAAGATAAGGCTTGCCGTTGAGAACGAGTCTGTCCTCGTTGCTCTCGCCGAGACCGTAAAACAGCTCGCCTTCCGTTTTCATTGAAAAATATTTCGGATCCTTTGTAAAATCGACTGTCTTTCTCTCCCATTCGGAATAGTCACCGATGACCTGCGCCCTGCTCGGACGCATTCCGCAAAGGTTATCCTCAAAGTACTTTCTCACCTCGCTCGGATCGCGCGGCGAAAGATCGATTTTTCTTTCAAAACCGTCCGACGAGAATGTCAGGGTGCCATCCGAATATTCCGCATAGAGAAAGCCCGAAAGCACGCCGTTTTTTGTCGAAGCGAGCTTGCCCGCGTCCTCATCCGGCGCGCGCCATATCCCGTAACGCTCGAAAAGCGTCGGCTCGAATTTATCCGAAATTCTCACTCTGATAACGTTTTCCGCATAAGCGGTAAGTCTCAGCGTCTTTTCGCCGAGAGCGAAATCCTTATTTATCATCTTCCGATGTCTCCTTATCAAAATATTTCGCAGAGCATACTCCGCAAGGCTTGTACCCCTCGCCGATAAAATCGCCGATGTCTGCGGCTGTTATTATCTGCTTGTTTTCTTCCTTCATCCGCTTTGCGTGATAGCAGTCGTGTGACAGATGAAACACGCCGGAAGATTTATTCAGCACGGCGGAAATATTCCCGCTTTCATCTGTTTCAAATACAGCCTCCGTCGTCGTTTCGGCGGGATAATCCGTCGTTTTTGCGCCGGACATATCCGTCCGGATGATTATATCCGCCTTTCCGCACGAGCATAAAAGCAGGAGCGCCAAAAGCACAGCGAAAAAAGCAAATCTTTTCATATTGCTCTGTAAACTCCGTATTCGTTTTTATCGTCTTTTGTTTTTATAAGCGCACATCCGTGCGGCTTTATATTGATTTTATTTCCCTTTTCTCCGCAGATCAGCTCTTCCGAGAAAAATTCGGACGAGTATATATATTCGTCTGGCCCTCTGTTTATGACGGCGCAAAGAAGCTCGTCTCCCGCCTTTCTTTCAATGCAGAGAATGTCACGATCGATATAAACAACCCGCATTTTGCCGCGGAAGACCGCATTTTCGGTTTTCCTTATCTCGCCTATGCGACGGTAAAACCAGAGTAGCTCTCCGTTTTCTCTGCCCCATGGGTACGGTCTGCGGTTGAATGGATCCGAATAGCCCTGCATACCGATCTCGTCTCCGTAATAAATGCAGGGCACGCCGGGTAGCATATTTGAAATGAGATATGCCGCCTTCACAAGACCGATACCTTCCCCATATTGCGCCTCCGTCATTTTATAAACAGCCCGCTCGTCCTGACTTTTCCCTTCGGGACTCTCGCCGGCAAGCGCCGTGATTATGCGGACGGTATCGTGCGTACCGATTATGTTCATCAGCGCAGACTGCGCAAAATCCGGATATTCTCCATAGACTTCGGCTGTATTTTTCAGAAACGTTTCGCAATCGCCGTCGCGGAGATATGAAATTATCGCCGTTCTTATCGGATAATTCATAACGGAGTCAAGCTCTTTGCCGCGCAGGTATTTTCTCCTCCTGCCATACGACACCTTCTCCGCCGCGTTCTCCCAGACCTCGCCTATGATAACGCAGTCGTCTCTTTCCGCCAAAGCAGATGTTTTCAGTTCAGAGAGAAATTCGTCCGAAAGCTCATCTGCGACGTCAAGCCGAAATCCGCCGACTCCGTCTCTCAATCGCCTGCGGATGACTCCGTTCTCGCCGAAAAGATATGCCTTGTATGACGGCATATCGCTTCTGACCCTCGGCAGAACGTCAATGCCCCACCAGCTCTCATACTTTTCGGGGTAATCCGTGAAATTATACCATTCGTAATACGGCGAGTTTCTGTTTCTGTACGCCCCGCCGTCTCCGTATTTTCCCGTGCGATTGAAATATATGCTGTCATCGCCCGTATGGTTGAAAACGCCGTCCAGTATCAGCTTTATCCCGTACTTTTCACATTCGGAGACAAGCGCGGAAAACGCTTCTTCCCCGCCGAACATATCGTCAACCTTATCGTAATTTCCCGTGTCGTATTTGTGGTTTGAATAAGCCTCAAATATCGGGCTGAGATAAATGCAGGTCGCTCCGAGGGACGAGATATAAGGCAGTTTTTTGATTATCCCGTAAAGGTCGCCGCCAAAGAAAACGTTGTTATCAAGCCGGTCGCCGGGTATTTTGACATACGGAGGTATACCGTCATACCAATCCGGATTCATAACCGCGTCCGCTCTGCAAGGCTCGTCTCCGCCTCTGAAAAATCGGTCGACGAATATATGGTAGATAATGCCGCCGTAAAGCCAGGAGGGCGGCGCGTTTCTTTTCCTGTAAACAGTCAGCACAAAGGCGTCCCCAAAGCCCTCTCGTCTGTCGCGAAGCGTATCTGATATTCCGTCCTCCGCGCGGACAATTTCATAGCTCCCCTGCGGGGTATTTATCGCAAATTTATAAAAGAAAAGCCCGTCATCCCTGCCTTCGCAAAGCTCCGCGCAGGACAGCGTCAGTCGCCCGTCATCCATACGGAAATCTCTCGCCGTTCCCGTATCATCGCAGAGAACGGAAAGAAAACATTCCGTCGCCGCCGCAGGCAGAGAGACGGAAAACTCTATGCTTCCGTCTCTCTCCGCAGAGCCCCCATTCCCTTCGGAGGGGGTCAGTTTATGAAGTTCTTTTCTTTTAAGACTGTATCTTCCGAAGCCCGCCATCAGATTTTGCAGGGCTCGATATGCCAGATGTTTTCAGCGTATTCTCTTATGCTTCTGTCCGAAGCGAAATAGCCGGCTTTTGCAATGTTGACTATCGCCT
>DHMB01000139.1:2785-2922 GCA_002405565.1 Clostridiales bacterium UBA4653 | reverse complement strand
TCGACGGATAAGGCGGTCAATCCTACGAACATTATGGGCGCGACAAAGCGTATTTGTGAGATGATAGTCCAAACCTATAACAAACATTCCGATACCGAGTTCGTCGCGGTCAGATTCGGCAATGTCCTCGGCTCGAA
>DHMB01000139.1:0-2733 GCA_002405565.1 Clostridiales bacterium UBA4653 | reverse complement strand
TCGAACGGTTCCGTTATTCCGCTTTTCAAGGATCAGATAGCAAACGGCGGTCCCGTAACGGTTACACACAAGGATATTATCCGTTATTTCATGACCATTCCGGAGGCAGTGTCCCTCGTCCTCCAGGCAGGCGCTTCCGCAAAGGGCGGCGAAATATTCGTTCTCGATATGGGCGAGCCTGTGAAGATAGTCGACCTTGCGGAAAATATCATCAGACTTTCGGGGTATACGCCTTACAAGGATATTGATATAAAGTTTACCGGTCTTCGCCCAGGAGAAAAGCTCTATGAGGAGTTGCTTATGGACGAAGAGGGACTCGAGGCGACTGCAAACAATCTCATACATATCGGCAAACCTATTGATATAAACGAGAACGATTTCTTTGCCGGTCTCGAGGAACTCAGTGAAATAATGTATGATGACAATGCCGATGTGCGCAGGGTCGTTAAGAAAATAGTCAAGACATACAAAGAACCCGGAACGGAAGCGCCTTCTGTCACCTTCCTCAAAAAAGAGGAGGAGATGGTTCTCGAAAGTGAGCGCGTTGCGGTATCTGCAGAATGAATAAAAACAGCAGTGCGGTATTTTGCCGTGCTGCTGTTTTTTGCGTTAAAAAGTAATGCCCTATTTGTCTGAAAGTGTCCGAATTTCAGAAATTATGCTTGCTTTTTGCAAATTTTTATGTGATTTATACAAATGTATTTTTACAACAAAAGACTGTTGAAAATTTTCATATATATTGGTATAATTAAAGCTAGGTAAATGCGCTCGCAAGCGCGCATATCTTTGGAGGGATATTTTTGTATAAAGGCGTTAAAAGAGCTCTGGATGTAACATTTTCTCTCATAGGCACGGTGGTGTCCTCGCCGCTCCTTCTCGCTGTTGCCGCGGCTGTGAAGCTTGATTCAAAAGGTCCCGTGATTTTCAAACAGGAGCGCCTCGGAAAAGACGGAAAAGTATTTGAAATGTATAAGTTCCGTTCGATGTGCGTCGGCGCGGAGCATATGGGAACAGGTCAGTACTCGTATAAGGGTGACAGCCGTGTGACTCGTGTCGGAAAAATAATAAGAGCGACCAGCCTTGATGAATTGCCGCAGTTTATAAATATTCTCAAAGGCGATATGAGTTTTATCGGCCCACGTCCGACCCTCACTTATCACCCGTGGAAGCTCGAAGAATACACTGACTTTCAGCGTAGACGCTTTGAGGTGCGTCCGGGAATAACCGGTCTTGCGCAGGTTCACGGCAGAAAGGCGATTGACTGGAACGACAGAATAAAATACGATGTTGAGTATGTAGATAATCTCTCGCTCGGACTCGATTGCAAAATTCTGTTCCAAACCGTTTGGAATGTTTTGACGATGAAAGACAACGACAATGTCGGCAAAACTTCGGAGACGAAGGAGAACAAAGATGCTTAAGTTGATGTACATAACGAATGACCCGGAGATAGCTTCGATAGCTGACCGAGCCGGGGTTGACAGAATATTTATCGACCTCGAACAGTACGGCAAGGAGGAACGCCAGAAAAACTGGAATTCCGTGAAATCAAAGCACAGCATTTCGGATATCCCGAAAGTGAAATCGGCGGTTGAAGACGCGCAGATATTCGTGCGCACCGACCCGATTTTTGGCGGCTTCTTGGATGAGCTTGAAGGCGTTCTCGCCTGCAAGCCCGATGTTGTTATGCTGCCTTATTTCAAAACCGTCCGCGAGGTCGAGACTTTTATAAAAGCAATCGACGGTCGGGCGACAACTTCGCTTTTGCTCGAAACCAGAGAAGCCGCAGAGCAGATAGACGATATAATCTCTGTCGGCGGCATCGATGAAATACATATCGGTCTCAACGACCTCTCTCATTCCTATGGCAAGAAATTTCTTTTTGAAGAGCTGGCGGACGGCACTGTGGACAGGCTTGTTGAACGCTTTAAAGCCGGTGGAATCAAAAACTACGGCTTCGGCGGAATAGCTTCCCTCGGAAGCGGACTTCTGCCGGCAGAAATGATAATCCCCGAGCATTACAGGCTCGGCTCGAACTGTGCGATACTTTCCCGCGCGTTCTGCGATGTTTCAGAGATTGGCGATATCGACGAGATGCGACGCATCTTCGACGGGGGTGTGAGCGCAATACGCGATTATGAAAAGAAGTGCGCCGCTATGAGCGAACGGGAGCTTTTGAAAAATTCTGCGGCTCTCAAACAATGCGTTGAAGAAATAGTCAGCAATATGCAGTAATGCGCACCGGATTTGCTGCTATCGGTCGCAACGCTAAAACGATTGGAGAATAACCGATGAAAGTTTTATTTGTCGCCACTGTGCGCAGCCATATCGGACAGTTCCATATGCCGTTTATCCGTGAGCTGAAAGCTCACGGAGTCGAAGTTGATGCCGCGTTTAGGGACAATTCAGCGGACAAGCCGGGACTCGATCTTTCGGCAATCGACAAAACATTTGAAGTTTCGTTCGAACGTCAGCCTCTGAGGCCCGATAACATAAAGGCATATAAAACGCTCAAAAAGGTTATCGACAGCAATGATTATGACGCCATACATTGCCACACTCCGATGGGCGCGGTGATCGCGCGCCTTGCGGCAACGGGCGCTCGAAAAAAAGGAACAAAAGTAATTTATACGGCTCATGGTTTCCATTTCTTCAAAGGTGCGCCGTTCAAGAACTGGATGTTCTTTTATCCGGTTGAAAAGTATCTTTCAAAATATACCGACTGCCTTAAAA
>DHMB01000046.1 GCA_002405565.1 Clostridiales bacterium UBA4653 | reverse complement strand
CAGTTCGGCGGTCAGCGTTTCGGCGAAATGGAGGTTTGGGCGCTCGAAGCATACGGCGCGGCATATACACTCCAGGAAATACTCACCGTCAAGTCCGACGACGTAACGGGAAGAGTAAAGACGTTCGAGGCTATCGTAAAGGGTCAGAATATACCCACACCGGGCGTTCCCGAATCGTTCAGAGTCCTTGTAAAAGAGCTTCAGTCCCTTGCGCTTGATATCCGTGTTCTTGACGAGGACGGAAACGAAATCGAGCTTTCGCAGCTCGGCGAGGGCGATGAGGATAACGGCCCCGTATACGTTACGGAGGACGATATCGGTTCGACTGTCGCAGGCGACGGCGAAACGGACGACATGCTCGTTGAAGATGAAAACGGCGTTGTTGAGGACGATGACTTCTCAGACGAGTTTTCCGAAGAATATGACGACGGAATCGATGATTTCGGCGATGATGAATAAGAGAGGGGAGAAAGATAAATGGCAAAAAACGTTTTTGATTCGATAAAAATCGGGCTTGCCTCTCCCGAAATGATAAGAAGCTGGTCGCATGGCGAGGTCACAAAGCCGGAGACCATAAACTACCGCACGCTCCGCGCGGAAAAGGACGGTCTTTTCTGCGAGAAGATATTTGGCCCGACAAAGGACTGGGAATGTCTTTGCGGAAAGTATAAACGCGTGCGTTATAAAGGCAAGGTCTGCGAGAAGTGCGGCGTTGAAGTAACAACGAAGAAGGTTCGTCGCGAGAGAATGGGTCATATTGAGCTTGCGGCTCCCGTATCCCACATCTGGTATTTCAGAGCCATTCCTTCAAGAATGGGCACGATACTTGATATCTCTCCCCGTGCGCTTGAAAAAGTGCTCTACTTTGCGCAGTATATAGTTCTTGACCCCGGCAGCACTCCGCTTGAAAAGAAGCAGGTGCTCTCCGAGCGCGAATATCGCGATATGTATGAAAAATACGAAAACGATTTCCGCGTCGGCATGGGCGCAGAGGCTATAAAAGAGCTTCTCCACGAAATTGATGTCGAAAAGCTCTCCGAAGAGCTGAAAGCGGAGCTGAATTCCGCTTCAGGTCAGAAGAAGCTCAAGATAATCAAGAGACTTGAGGTTGTCGAGTCGTTCCGCCGTTCGGGAAACAAGCCCGAATGGATGATACTTGACGTTATTCCCGTTATCCCGCCGGAAATCAGACCGATGGTTCCCCTTGACGGCGGCAGATACGCAACGTCCGACCTCAACGACCTTTACAGAAGAGTAATCAACAGAAACAACCGTCTCAAAAAGCTCACGGAGCTCATGGCTCCCGAAATAATCATAAAGAACGAGAAGCGTATGCTTCAGGAAGCTGTCGACGCTCTTATCGATAACGGCAGACACGGAAAGCCCGTCACAGGCGGTTCAAGCAGCCGTCCGCTCAAGTCGCTTTCCGAAATGCTCCGCGGTAAGCAGGGACGTTTCCGTCAGAACCTGCTCGGTAAACGTGTCGACTATTCAGGCCGTTCCGTTATCGTTGTCGGCCCGTCGCTCAAGATTTATCAGTGCGGACTTCCGAAGGAAATGGCGCTCGAGCTCTTCAAGCCGTTCGTTATGAAGCGCCTTGTCGAGACGCAGAACGCGTCGAACATCAAGGACGCAAAGAAGAAGGTTGAAAGAGTCAGCCCCGAGGTCTGGGACGCTCTTGAAAACGTAATAAAGGATCACCCCGTGCTGCTCAACCGAGCTCCGACTCTTCACCGTCTGTCCATTCAGGCGTTCGAGCCGATACTCGTTGAAGGCAGAGCTATCAAGCTCCACCCGCTCGTATGTACCGCGTTCAACGCGGACTTCGACGGCGACCAGATGCCTGTTCACGTTCCGCTTTCGAGCGAGGCGCAGGCAGAGGCGAGATTCCTTATGCTCTCGGCAAACAACTTCCTCAAGCCTGCCGACGGTAAAGCCGTAACAGTTCCTTCGCAGGACATGGTTCTCGGTTCTTATTACCTGACAATCGACCGCGCGGGCGAAAAGGGCGAGGGCGGTTTCTATCGCGACTTCGACGAAGCCATGATGGCTTATGAAAACGGTTACCTCGGAATTCATGCTCCCATCAAGGTCAGAGTTTCGAGAGAGATCGACGGCGTTGTCCATACGGGCATAATCGACGCTACGCTCGGCCGACTGATATTCAACAAGCCCATTCCTCAGGATCTCGGCTTTGTTGACAGAAGCGATCCCGCAAAGCTCCTCGATCTTGAAGTTGCTTTCCCGACGGCAAAGAAACAGCTCGGAGACATCGTTGACCGCACGATAAAGAAGCACGGCCCGACAGTCACCGCGCAGGTGCTTGACGATATCAAGGCAAACGGCTTCAAATATTCGACAAAGGCCTCCATTTCAATCTCCGTAAGCGATATGACAGTCCCTGCGGAAAAGAAAGAGCTTATCACAGCTGCGGAGCACGAGGTCGAACAGATTACAAAGAACTTCCGTCGAGGACTTCTTTCCGACAAGGAACGCTATGACAGCGTAATCAAGGTCTGGGAAGAAACGACGAAGAAGGTTGAGGAAGCGCTTCTCGCGTGCCTTTCCAGATATAACCCGATAAAGATGATGGCTGACTCCGGTGCGCGTGGTTCTATCGCGCAGATGAAGCAGCTCGCCGGCATGCGCGGACTTATGTTCTCCGCAACCGGTAAAACAATGGAAATACCGATTAAATCCAACTTCCGTGAAGGTCTTAACATCCTTGAATACTTCATCGGTGCAAGAGGTTCACGTAAGTCGCTTTCCGATACGGCTCTTAAGACAGCCGACTCCGGTTACCTTACAAGACGTCTTGTCGACGTTTCTCAGGATGTCATCGTAAGAGAGGACGACTGCGGAACGAGAGAAGGTATCTGGGTGAGCGATGTAAAGGACGGAAACTCCGTCATCGAGCCGCTTGAAGACCGTCTCCCCGGAAGATACCTTATCGGCGACATCGTCGACAAGGCAACGGGCGAGATTATTGCCTCCGACGGCGACTTCATCACTCCCGATATGGCAAAGAAGATTGTTGCTTCGGGCGTTGAGAGAGTTCATGTCCGCTCGATACTCAAATGTAAATCCAAGCACGGTGTGTGCGCTCATTGCTACGGCTCCGACATGGCGTCGGGCAAGACGGTCAGCGTAGGCGAGGCTGTCGGTATAATCGCCGCTCAGTCCATCGGCGAACCCGGTACACAGCTTACGATGAGAACGTTCCACACGGGCGGTATCGCCGGTTCCGATATTACGCAGGGTCTTCCGAGAGTTGAAGAGCTCTTCGAGGCGCGCAGACCGAAGAAGACGGCAACAATTGCCGAGGTCAGCGGTACTGTCAGAATTGTCGACGCAAAGAAGACGAAGAACGTCATCGTTACGACGGCAGAAGGGGAAGAGACCGTATATCCCATTCCGCTCGGCACAAAGATACTCGTTTCCGAGGGCTCTTATGTCTCCAGAGGCGACGCTATCACGGAGGGTAACATGAGTCTTGCGGATATCACGAGAGTCAACGGTCTTGACGCCGTTTATGACTATATCATCCGCGAGGTTCAGAGGGTTTACCGCTCTCAGAGCATCAAGATAAACGATAAGCACATCGAAGTTATTGCCCGTCAGATGACGAGAAAGGTGAGAATCGAGGACGGCGGCGACACAACGCTTCTTACGGGAAGCATGGCAGACGTTACCGAGTTCATCATCGAAAACGAGGAAATCGAACGCAGAATTGCGGCAGGAGAGAGAACGCTCCGTCCCGCAACCGCAACCCCCGTTCTTCTCGGTATCACAAAGGCAGCCCTTCAGACAGAGTCCTTCCTCTCCGCTGCTTCCTTCCAGGAAACAACGAAGGTTCTTACGGACGCTGCAATCAAGGGCAAGGTCGATAATCTTCTCGGACTTAAGGAAAACGTTATCATCGGTAAGCTCATTCCCGCCGGAACGGGACTCGCATGCTACCGCGACGTTGAGGTCAGACGTGTTGAACACACGGACGAAGAGGAACCGACCGACGCCGGCACAGCAACGGCATAACGAAAAAATCGGCATAAAAATACGGACGCGCGTTCCAAAAACGCGCGTCCGTGATTTTTTGTGCAAAAAAACGGAAATAATACTCCTTATAAGAGAGAAAATTTGCGAATTATCCGTTGACAAATTGATTTTTAGATGATAAAATGTATGGTATGTAAGTGTGCAATTGAAAGTATGCGCATTTGCATGAAAAACGGTATCAATCCCGCAAAACCGCTTGTCGGGAACGATATATAAACATCTTATTTATTAAAAACGAAAGGAGGAAAAGTTTAATGCCTACCTTTAACCAGCTCGTTCGCAACGGTCGTCAGGAACGTCAGTACAAATCCAAAGCTCCCGTGCTTCAGAAAGGTTTCAACTCCATCAAGAAGTCGACAACCGATCTCAGCTCGCCGCAGAAGAGAGGCGTATGCACAAAGGTTACGACACAGACCCCTAAAAAGCCGAACTCCGCTCTCCGTAAGATTGCCAGAGTAAGACTTACAAACGGTCTTGAAGCGACGTGCTACATCCCCGGTATAGGTCATAACCTTCAGGAACACTCGGTTGTTCTTATCAGAGGCGGCAGAGTCCGTGACCTTCCCGGTGTACGTTACCACATTATCCGCGGTACGCTCGATGCACAGGGCGTTGCAAACCGTAAGCAGAGCCGTTCTCTGTACGGTGCAAAGCGCGGCAAGAAAGCCGCGAAGTAAGTCCGCATAAGGCGGAAAAAGGTATTAAAATCTTATCGCAAGCGCTTTTGCTTTTGATAGATAATATGTTTATTTTACCTGCGCAAATATGTGCGGGCGGACAGCAGAGCATCTTTTCAAAATGACAAAGCACAGCGGGAGGAAAACTTTCGAGTACCTATGATATTCATTATATGTGAAGGAGGGAATAACAGTGCCAAGAAGAGGTCAGATTTCCAAGAGAGATGTCTTGCCGGATCCGCTTTATAACTCCAAAGTAGTTACAAAGCTCATCAACAACGTTATGGAAGACGGCAAAAAGGGCGTAGCTCAGAAAATCGTTTACGACGCATTCGCAACGGTTGAAAGCAAAACGGGAAAGCCTGCTCTTGACGCATTTACGGAAGCATTGAACAACATCATGCCCGTTCTTGAAGTCAAGGCTCGCAGAGTCGGCGGTTCGACTTACCAGGTCCCGATGGAGGTTCGCCCCGAAAGAAGACAGACTCTGGGACTTAGATGGCTCGTACTTTTCGCAAGAAAGCGTAGCGAGCGCAATATGTCCGAAAGACTTGCCGGAGAAATCATGGACGCCGTAAACAATACGGGCGCATCCGTCAAGAAAAAAGAAGAAATGCACAAGATGGCAGAAGCCAACAAGGCATTCGCACACTACAGATATTGATTATTTTGCCGACGAAATTGTTCGCAGCGAGTATCAAATGAACAACAAAATTTTATTTAAGGAGCTTAATCATGCCAAGAGAATATACGCTTGAACATACAAGAAATATTGGTATCATGGCTCACATCGACGCCGGCAAAACGACTACCACTGAAAGAATCCTTTATTACACCGGTAAGACACACAAGCTTGGCGAAACCCATGACGGCTCTGCCACCATGGACTGGATGGAGCAGGAGCAGGAAAGAGGTATCACAATTAC
>DHMB01000031.1 GCA_002405565.1 Clostridiales bacterium UBA4653 | reverse complement strand
CACGGAGGGCGTGGATTGAAATTGCTTGGCGATCTCGTTCAAGTGCCGTTCACACGGTCGCCCTCCCCACAGAGGGCGTGGATTGAAATTTTATTCCACTTTGACTTTTGACAACGACCACGAAGGTCGCCCTCCCCACGGAGGGCGTGGATTGAAATCTTTATTTTTACGCGCCACCGCACGCTTTGCACGCTGTCGCCCTCCCCACGGAGGGCGTGGATTGAAATTTGACAACAGGCTGATGCGCTATCCTCGCCGCAGGTCGCCCTCCACACAGACGGGTAGGTTGAAACACGGTGGCGACACAGACAGCCGATAAATTTTCACATCACCCTCCACAAGCAAAGCCGCCTATCAAGAGAGAGGCGGTTTTGCGTTTTCGTCGCGCGGATTCATATATCAAACAAAAAAATTCTCCCGATGCAAAAATTGCACCGAGAGTTTGTTATTCAAATCTGAGAGCATTGAAATCGAACACCGCTTCGCGGCTTTCGGTTGAATATGTTTTTCCGTCATGTTCGAGAGTTATACCGCTGGCGTCGGCAGAGATATCAAACTGTTTTGAGAACAGGCGTATGCCGCTCAGCTTTATCGAAGGGCACAGTCCGCTCAACTGCGGTTTTATTCTGAGTCTGTTCAGTCCGACTGCGCGAAGTCCGAAGAGTCCCTCGGTCACTACTCTCGCGAACAGCAGGCTTTCAGCCTAAAATGCGCTCCTTTGCCCCGTCATAGAGGGCAAATATATCTTCGCATCGGCTGTAGTTCTCGCTCTGCGCTATCGTTCTCACTGCGTCGAGATACGGCTTTGCGGCGTCTTGCACGAGTTTTTGATACCGCAGACGAAGTTCTGTATATATTTTGCGTTCCTGCTGCCGTTAAGATTATACTCTTTCTTTTTCGCCTTTACAAGCGCATTATCTTTAGCGCCTTGACTGTCGCCTTGTGCTTGGCCTCAGTGAAATCATAGAAGAATGGTGGAATAACATTGGCACCGCGCGATTATGCAGACAAAATATTCGCGGCTGCGGAGAACATCATAGACATTCGCACCAAGAACTGCAAAGAAGATTAAAACGCCAAGCGAAAGCAAGGCGGTTTTGTCATATTAACAGCATCAGGAATTAATAAATTCGTAAATATCTTTTGCTGCGATCACTTTATATTTCCCGGTAAACACATGAGGCTGACCGTTATATATTATCATCCGGCAGTGATTCTCATCAATGCTGTTATAATAGTCGCAAAGCTCTCTTGAGTATTTATCCGGTACCACCTTGTCGCTATCACCCTGAAGAAGCAAGACGGGATTTTTATATCCGTTTACATCATATTCAGCACCAATCTCATAAGCCTGTTCGTTAAGGAATATAGCTGGATACTGCAATATTATACCCTTTATATCGTCTGTATGAGTAACCGCACAGGTTGCAACGGTAACCCCTCCCATGCTGCTTCCAAGCAAATAAATATTATCTTTATCGACAAAATCCTCAGACTTGATTTTCTCTATTACCGCATTCAGATCTTCAACCTGCAAAAGCACTTTCTTTATATAAGCGCCATTGTCGCTCATATCGGTTCCTTTAAACCATCCGGTTCCTTTAGGTCCTGTACTTTTTGAAGTCCAGCCGTAGAAGTCAAAAGTGTAACAGGCTACTCCGCTTTCGGCGAGGCTCTTGAGCGTAGTCATGTCGGATTTATAATTGCTGTTTGCGCCGTGAGCATAAATGACGGTCTTGAATTTCTGCCCACTCTCGCCGACGGGAATGAGGGCTTTTCCGTAAAGGCTTATGCCGTTATATTCAACGGAAATTTTCTCCGTCCTGTATTTGTACTCCTTTTCGCCGACCGATTTCGGCATGCCGATATAGTGATAAAGACAAATTCCCGCGACTATCGCCAAAGCAGCGACTGTGCAGACGGCTGTCACTAAAAATATTTTGAACTTCATGGCTTTACCCCGTTATTTAATATTTCCATTTATAAAATCATACGCGTACTTCACGGCTTTCTCGGAATCCTCGGTATTAAATCCGTGACCTGCATTTTCAAATGTAACGAGCTTGGAATTCTCATAAACCCGATTTGCTTTTTCGGAGTAGCTGTAATCAACCGTTTTGTCTGCCGTTCCGTGCATAATCAAAACCGGATTTTTGAACCGCGCTATTTCCTTATATATGTCAATTCCGAGTATATCCTCATAGTATTTTTTGCCGATTGTCATACCCATGAAGGCTCTGTCACTGTTCGGTATATCATCTGCGCAATGAAATTTTTTGTTCGCGTCCTCAACGATACAGAAAGCCGGGTAATACAGAACGATGCCGTTTATATCGTCCCTTTCTGCCGCTGTCAACGCCGAAACACATCCGCCCTGACTCTCACCGATGAGAAAGATATTGTTTTTATCGACCCAATCCCAATTTTTGACCTGTTCTATAACCGCATTCAGGTCACCTTTTTCAGTTATGACAGACATGTCTTTGCTTTCACCGTCACTTTTGATTTTGGTTCCTCCGCCGCAAAAATCGAATGCATAGACTGATATTCCGCTTGAGGCAAGCGACTTCGCGATGAATTTGTTATATACGCTGCTCCCGTTATAACCGTGAGACAGAATGGCTATCGGTTGATTTTCATCGTCTGATTCGGCTTTATACAATGTCCCGAATATGTTTTCAGCGCCATTTTTCAGCCATATATCTTCAACCGTATATTCTTTCTTTTCCTCCGCCAAACAGATCGGCTTTTTGTTATATTTTATAAACGCAAACGGTCCCCAGCCGATGGCTGCACCCGTTGCAACAAGCCCTATCAAGACGGCAACGGCAAGAAACACAATTATGACTATCAACACTTTTACTATTTTTCCGCCCATATTTTTACCTCAGAACATCCTCAATTCCGTTTTCCACGATCACTCTGTCGAGTATCGGCCTTATGTATTCATCGCGCCATTTGAGCTGACCTGCGTGGTTCAGATGAATGCCGTCTTTGATGAATAAATCGGTTCTGTACTCGCCGTCTTTATATGTCATATCTTCCGCATTTACGAAATACATATAATCTTTTGTGCTGCAATACTTTTCCAATTCATCGTTTATCATCCGAGTAATTTCCGTATACTCACTTCTTCCCGGCAGGAAAAGTCCGCTCATCACAACAAATTTTGCGTTTGGCAATCTGCGGTGAAACTCATCAAACATCTGTGCTTTATATTCCATACAAGCTTTTACTTTTTCTTCATCAGTTCCGGAAAGTGAGACATAATCGTTTGAACCGGTTTGGAAGAAGACGATTTTGGGATTATACGGATACAAAAGCTTGTCGGCATATTTGACAAGAAGTTTATCCGTACTTCCGCCGAAGGCGTGATTCTGTACTTTATATTCGCTAAGGTCATTTTCCATCTCAGTCCACAGCCTGAAATTCGATGCGCCGTAGAAAATTATCTCGCCCTGTCTCTCTTCGGCATTATATTTTTCTGCTATCGGATCAACTTCACTGTCCCAGTTATACAGCGAAGAAAACGGACCCCAGCCTATCTTTGCACCGGTAATTATCAAGCCCAAAAGACAGGCGACAAACAGAGTCGTGACAACAGCGACAACTATTTTTACACACTTTTTCATATCGTCACTCCTTAAATTCAATTGTATATAAATCGAATGTGCCTTTACCCGAAAAGTTAATTGACAGCGTTTGACTGTTCGCGTCATGAACTTTATATTGCATAAGTATTTTGCTTCTGCCGCATGGGGTTATCGCCGCAGACGCTATTGGAATACAGTTGGCGAAAACAACGATTTTTCCGTCAGCGTGCGAATCAATATCAAGGATAATCTCGCCGGTATCACTTACGAAGTCAAACCATTTGTAACAGACAGCGGTTCTGCGGTCAATATCCGCAATATATCTTTCACCACGGCAGTCGGTGATTTTCGGAATATTTCCGTTATATTGCCTATTGGATATATGAGGCATTCTGCCGTTTGTTATATTGCAAGCAATAACCGCCGGATATATCCCGCTCGCCGGCAAAGGCTTTGCTTCAAGTCCGCTGCTGCTAATTTCAACCTGGCAGATACTTGAATCCTCATTAATTTTTATCGGCTCGGCGCAAGCCTGTCTGCTGTAATCGCTCGCATGAGTCAGTCTGTGATAAAAAACATACCATCTGCCATTTATGAATTCGATGCCGCCATGTGTTGTGCCGGTCGCATTGAGACGGTCTTTTTCTTTGCGACCGTCAAATCCGACATCACCTGTTGAGACAATAGCTCCGCCGTATTCAAAGTTTCTGTCAGGCTCTTTGCTCACCGCATAGCAAAGCTCATGATTTTTCTGAGAAGAATATACAAAATAGTATATTCCGTTTATTTTCCGAATAGATGAACCCTCAAAAAAGGCATGGTTTTCAAACGATGTTCCCTTGGTTTTTTCCGGTATAATTCTGACTGCGTCCGACTCGACCGTCTGCATATCATCGCATAGCGTCACCATATTTGCGCCCCAGACGCCGGGCTCGGCTGTTATCTCCGCCCTGCTTTTGCCATAGGTTTTTCCAAGAGCCGCCGAAGCGATTTTGCGCACAAATCGAGGCAGGCACACGCCCATAGGCATTGAAGTTCCGTAATAAAGACGGATAACTCCGCCATCGTTTATGACTGCGGGATCAAAGC
>DHMB01000117.1 GCA_002405565.1 Clostridiales bacterium UBA4653 | reverse complement strand
ATTATAATAGGGTATCGGGTAATTGTATAATTCTTGTTGACCAGTCTGGAGATCTTCAATCTATGGAAACCGTTATTGAAAGAATAAAGAATATGTTCAGTGCCGCGGCGAAGCAGTTCACATTCCCGCACTGTATTATAGATATAATCGATATTTTGCTTGTTGCCGTTATAATTTTTTACATTGTAAAGTTCATTCGCGACAGGCGAGCCAGCAAGCTCGCGATGGGTGTGTTCCTCGTCGTACTTTTGATGTTTGTCAGCTGGTTTTTGGATATGCGTGCCCTCAGCTTTATTTTCTCAAACCTTGTTCAGGTCGGATTTATAGCGATAATCATTCTTTTCCAGCCTGAACTTCGCTCGGTTCTTGAAAAGTTCGGCGGAGTATCCTTCATAAAGACGATTTCGGAATCCAAAAATCAGTCGCTCAAGCACAATGCAATTACCGCTATATGCGAGGCGGCAAGTGAACTTTCAAGAGAGTACACAGGCGCGCTGATCGTTATCGAAAGATCGACGCCTCTCGGCGAAATTATAAAAACCGGCACCGTGATAAATGCGGACGTAACGGTTCCGCTCCTCAAAAATATCTTCTTCAATAAAGCCCCTCTTCATGACGGCGCGGTTATAATCCGCGGGGGCAGAATATGCGCAGCTGGTTGCTTTTTGCCGATGTCAACAAACGACGACATCATAAAAGACCTTGGCACACGTCATCGCTCGGCAATCGGAATGAGCGAAAACAGCGACGCTGCTATAATTGTTGTTTCGGAAGAGACCGGAACGATTTCTCTTGCAATCGACGGTCAGCTCAGACGCAATTATGATTACAATACCCTTAAAACAGAGCTTTCAAATCTTCTCCGCGACGACGACACGGAAAAGAAAAACAAAATCCAGAAGTGAGACGGAGGTAAAGGCAAATGAGCATTTTCTCAAAGCTGTTCGGAGGGAAGAACGCCTCCGATAAATCCGAGCGTCCGGCAGAGGACGATTACACCATCAAAAAAAGCAGGCGTGCGGATATTATAATCGGAATAATATCTCTTCTTTGTGCGATACTCATATGGGTCGTTGCGGTGTCGCAGGGAGCTTCAGTTCAATGAGATGTGAAAAAAACACAAAAAGGTTTATTGTATCAGGAATATCTCTACCGGTAAAAGCTTCAAGAGATGACGCTTTCGGCAAAGCCGAAAAAGCACTCTTGAAGTTTTTTTCAAGGGACGAAATAATTTCGCTCAATATATCAAAGCGCTCTGTCGACGCAAGAAAAAAGAACGATATACAGTTTGTATATTCGGTTTCGGCGGAGATTGATTCGGAAAAAACTCCGGACGCAAAAGACCTCGCAAAATGCGGAATAACCGTTTCGGCAAGTCCCGCGATAGACGCTGCTCCGGGAACGGAAAAGCTCGGCGGCAGACCTGTTGTGGTCGGATTCGGGCCGGGAGGAATGTTCTGCGCATATATTCTCGCAAAATACGGCTATAAGCCGATTGTCATTGAACGCGGTTCATCCGTCAAAAAGCGCATAAAGGATGTTGAGCTGTTCAGAGAAAAACAGATACTGAATACGGAATCGAACATACAGTTCGGTGCCGGCGGAGCGGGAACCTTTTCGGATGGAAAGCTGATGACAAGAATAAATGACGGGCTTTGCGGGTTTGTCATTGACACGTTTCATAAGCTCGGTGCTCCGGATAATATTCTTTATGAGGCAAAGCCGCATATAGGCACGGATTACCTCGTTAAAATCGTTGATAACATGCTCGGAGAGCTTGTCTCTCTCGGAGCAGAGGTTCGTTTTGACACAAGAATGGACGGTATATCTGAAAGCTTAGGCAAGGTGAAAAAGATACAGACCTCGCAGGGCGAAATCGACTGCGGGGCTCTTGTGCTCGCTCTCGGGCACAGCGCAAGAGACACTGTCAAAGCTCTCAGGCAAAGAAATCTTATTGTCATGCCCAAGGCTTTTTCGGTCGGCGTCAGAATTGAGCATTTGCAGGAAAATATCGATAGGGCGATGTATGGAAAATTTGCGGACAGCGGACTTCTTCCTCATGCGGAATATTCGCTTTCGACGCACATCGACGGTCGCGGAGTTTATACATTCTGCATGTGCCCGGGAGGGGAAGTTGTCGCGGCGGCGTCGGAGGAACACGGCGTTGTGACAAACGGCATGAGCAGACACTCGCGTGACGGCAAAAACGCAAACAGTGCGGTCTGCGTTTCCGTTCTTCCGGAAGATTTCGGCGGGACGGTTGAAGCCGGGGAGAACTTCGTCCGAAACATAGAAAGACGTGCGTTCTCTGTCGGCGGAAACGGATATTTTGCTCCGGCGCAAACGGTCGGTTCGCTCCTGCGCGGACAGAAAAATGAGGTCGGGGGCGTTTTTCCGACATATATGGACGGAAAAGTGACGATGACGGAAATAAGCGGTGTTTTCCCCGGATTTGTTCCGAATGCTCTTCGTGCCGCGCTTTCCGATTTTGACAGAAAAATCAAAGGCTTTGCCTGCGACGATGCAATGCTCACCGCACCCGAAACCAGAACGTCATCGCCTGTCAGAATGCCGAGAAATCCCGAAACATTCATTGCCGAAGGCTTTGATAATATTTATCCGTGCGGAGAGGGCGCCGGATATGCAGGAGGTATAACGAGCGCAGCCGTCGACGGAATAAAGACAGCGCTCGCGATTATAAAAAGATATTCAGACAAAACAAATCCTTCCGGAGGAAAAGATGTTTGACAGAAGTAAATGGGAAATAAAAGTGCAGGATCCGGAAGCGGTTTCTTATCTTTCAAATGTTCTTAACGTAAGTCCGATATGTGCGCGTCTGCTTATAAACCGAGGCTATTTTGATGTGGCGACGGCAAAGGCGTTTATGAACAAGACTGATGTCGAGCTTTATGATCCGTATCTTTTGCGCGATATGGACAAGGCTGTCACGAGAATCAAGACCGCCATTGAAAACGGCGAAAAAATAATGGTCTACGGTGACTATGATGTCGACGGGGTTACATCCGTAACCGTTTTATATACATATCTTCGCGGCCGCGGGGCTAAAGTCGATTATTATATTCCTTCAAGAGAAAATGAAGGCTATGGGCTTAATTTTTCGGCAATTGAAACGATCGCCAAGGGCGGATCGACGCTTATAATAACGGTCGATACGGGAATTACGGCAAACGAAGATGTGAAATTTGCAAAAGAAATCGGCGTTGACGTCGTGGTCACAGATCATCATCAGTGCCATGATACGCTTCCGGAGGCGGAGGCTGTTGTAAATCCTCATCGTCCGGATTGCGAATACCCATTCAAGGATCTCTCGGGCGTCGGAGTTGCTTTCAAAACGGCGTGTGCGCTGGAGCTTGCTTTTTCGTGCGACGGAAATTATGACAAGGCGACGATCGGCAAAATGTGTAATCGTTATATCGATCTTGTGGCGCTCGGAACGATCGCGGACGTAATGCCGCTTGTCGGCGAAAACAGGATAATAGTTTCAAAGGGACTGAAGATGATCCGCCATACGACAAGGCATGGGCTTAAAGCGCTTATGACGCTTGCGGGGATTGACACAAAAAATCCGCAAAGGATAACGGCGTCAAGCATAGGCTATCTGATTGCGCCGAGGATAAATGCCGCGGGAAGAATGGGCGGCGCCTCAAGGGCTGTACATCTTTTTCTCGCCGAATCAGACAGAATGGCGGAGGTTGTTGCGGAGGAGCTTTGCAATACAAACAAGTATCGCAAGGAAGTTGAAGACGCAATATTCAAAGAGGCGCTTGATCAGATTGAAAAGGAACGCTATCCCGAAAAAGAAAAGGTTCTTGTTCTTGCAAGCGACAAATGGCACCACGGCGTTATAGGGATAGTTGCGTCAAAGCTCGCAGAGCGTTACGGCTTGCCTTGTGTTCTTATTTCATTTGACGGCAGCGGTGACGAAGGCAAAGGCTCCGCAAGGAGCATAAAAGGCATAAATCTTGCCGACGCGCTTGCGTTTTGTTCTGACACGCTTACAAAGTACGGCGGTCATGAGCAGGCGGCTGGACTTTCCGTAAAGCGCGATATGCTTGATAAGTTCAGGGAAAAATTCAGCGAATATGTCAAGGCTCGTATTGACAGTTGCGAATGCGAAAACAAAACCGTCATAGAGGCAATCATAAAGTCGGATGACATAACCGAGCGCACGGTTAATTCAATATCGGCGCTTGAACCGTTCGGAGAGGGAAATCCCGTTCCGCTTTTTGCGTTGACTGAGGCAAAAATAGTTCAGCAGATACCGCTTAAGGACGGGAAATTCACAAAGTTCGTTCTCGAACGTGACGGAAAGATTTTTCAGGCTCCGTTCTTCTTCGGCGGGCTTTCAAAGCAAGGCTTTGCCGTCGGGGACAGAGTTGACGTTGTCTGTGAGCTGAATATAAACACGTTCGGCGGAACGAGGGAGGTTCAGCTCATGATACGCGATATGGACTTTGCCGGCCCTCTGAAGATTATGCTTACCGCTATGCAAAAGGAATGTGACGGATACATATTCGAAAACGCAGAACCGTTTGAAGCCGATCTTCCGGACAGAGCCCTGTGTGCGGATATTTACAGAAAAATAGTTGCGGCTGCAAGGGGAAACGTTGCAACGGTTACAATAAAAAGGCTGATTGCGGGCGAACACTATTCAAAATACGCGTCGACGGGAATTGCACTTGCGGCGTTCAGCCAGCTTGGATTTATAAATATAGAAAAAGCATCACTTTTTGAATATAAAATAACCGTCCTTAAAACGGACGGAAAGAAGGACATTTTCGCAGCGCCGATAATGTCCCAAAAGCGAGGTTAATTAAATGTTTTCAGGAATTGACAGACTTCTTTTTATTCTCGAAAATACGGGTAAAAAATACAACATCGAAAAGATAAAAAAAGCATATGAGTACGCAAAGCAGCTCCACGAGGGACAGTACCGCAAGAGCGGGGAGGAATATATCTGCCATCCTATCGCTGTTGCGGAGATAGTTGCGGGACTCGAGCTCGATACGGACTCCATCTGTGCGGCGCTTCTTCACGATACTATTGAGGACTGCTCGGACAAGATTGATCTTGAAAAAATAAAGAAAGAATTCGGAGATCAGGTCGCAGAGCTTGTCGACGGGCTGACAAAGCTCGTTCAGATACGAATAGAGGACAAAGAAGACGCTCATATGGAAAGTCTTCGCAAGATGTTTCTTGCAATGGCGAAGGACGTCCGCGTTATATTTATAAAGCTCGCGGACAGACTTCACAATATGCGTACGCTCAACGCTCAACCGGAGAGCAAGCGACGTACGATTGCGCTTGAAACAATGCACGTCTATGCGCCTCTTGCACATCGTCTCGGTATGCAGAGAATCAAGCAGGAGCTTGAAAATCTTGCTCTCTCTTATCTTGACCCGATAGGGTATGACGAAGTGAGCAACGACATAGAGCGTAAGTTCGGCGAAAACCGTGATTTCATAAACAAGACAAGAAAGCTCATTCATGAAAAAATGAATGAAAACGGCATAAAATGCACGCTTGAAGGCCGCGTCAAATCGGTATACAGCATATATAAAAAGATGTATAACCAAAACAAGAGCTTTGATGAGATATACGATTTTTATGCCATACGTATAATCGTGAATACTGAGCTTGAATGTTATACTGCGCTTGGAATCATACACGAAATGTTCAATTCCATGCCCGGGCGCTTCAAGGACTATATCTCGATTCCGAAACCCAATATGTATCGCTCATTGCACACAACCGTTATCGGTCGTGACGGTATCCCGTTTGAAGTGCAGATAAGAACATGGGAAATGCACCAGATAGCCGAATACGGTATTGCGGCGCATTGGAAATACAAATCCGGTGACAAGAGCGACGGTGATCTTGACCGTAAGCTCGAATGGATTGCAAAGCTCATAGAAAATGAGTCAAGCACGGCAGATCCGGACGAGTTTATAGACGCGCTGAAAATTGATATTTTCCAGGATGAGACTTTCGTCTTTACACCCAATGGGGACGTTGTAACGCTACCGCAGAATGCAAACTGTATAGACTTTGCATATCACATTCACTCGGCTGTCGGAAACAGGATGATCGGCGCGAAGGTGAACGGAATGATCGTTCCGATCGACCGCAAGCTGAACAACGGAGAAATTGTTGAAATTATCACCTCCTCCGCTTCAAAAGGACCGAGTAGAGACTGGCTCAAAATCGCGCACACGAGCGAGGCGAGGGCAAAAATCCGCCAGTGGTTCAAAAAAGAAAAACGTGCGGAGAATATCGAAGCGGGAAAAAGCGAGATACAGGCAGAGCTCCGCAGGATGTCTCCCGTTCATATAACCGACGAGCAGTTTACCGAAATCACAGGTAAGGTTGCGGCAAGAATGGGTATGAATTCGCCGGAAGACCTTTTCGGTATGCTCGGATACGGCGGAATAAGCATGACTACGGTCGGCTCGCGTCTGAAAGAAGAATTCGAGCGCGTTGTAATGCCGGAGCCCGAAGTGAAGATAACGGATGTTACGCAGGTTCAGACCGTGCAGAGACCGCGTTCCTCACATTCCTACGGCGGCGTTATAGTCGACGGCGTCGAAGGGTGTCAGGTCAAGTTCGCCAAGTGTTGTAACCCTCTTCCCGGAGATAGTATCGTCGGATTTATAACAAAGGGTTACGGAATTTCGGTTCACAAGGTGGACTGCCCGAATATACTGAATTCGATGTCAAAAGAAACAGACAGGTTCGTAAATGTCGAATGGAAAGAAGTCGATGAAAGCGACGCAAAGCGTGCTCAATACGAAGCTCTCATGCAGGTAGTTACAGAGGACAGAATTTCCATGCTTGCCGACATAAGCACGGCTCTGGCGGATATGAAGGTGTCGATAATTCAGATAAACACCCAGAAGCGCACGGGGGGCGAGGTCGTGTTCAACATTGCCGTTGCGTGTAAAAATCTTGCGCACTTCAACAGCATAATGGCAAGACTTAAAAGTATAAAAGATGTCATAGCCGTTGAGCGCGGATATGCAAAGAACGGAGGCTGATTTATGCGTGCTGTAATACAGAGAGTCAGCTCGGCGCAGGTTATCTCCGACGGTGAGTTGACGGGAAAAATGGACTCAGGACTTGCGATTCTTCTCGGCGTAAGAAAAGGCGATACTCCTGAAGACGCCGTTGCGCTTGCGGCAAAAATTGCGAAGCTACGCATTTTTTCAGACGAAAATGACAAACTCAACCTTTCAGTTACCGATATAGGCGGGAGCGCGATAGTTGTTTCCAACTTTACGCTCTGCGCAAATTATGCGCACGGTAACCGTCCCGATTATTTTGACGCAGAGCTTCCGGAACGGGCAAATGAACTTTATGAGCTCTTTGTTTCGGAACTGAAAAAATACATCGGATACGTCGGAACCGGTATTTTCGGGGCAAAAATGATGTATACGATAAATAATGACGGCCCAATAACAATTGTTATGGACAGTGAAGTACTTCTTAAAAAGGATATTAAAAAATGAAACTTACTGTAAACGGTGATATAAACGAATACTATGTGCAGACGCTTTGTCTTCTGTTTTTTCCGGCGTCCAAATTTGCAAAGACCGACAATGCGACCGATGGCACGCCGGAGGCGATAGTCAACGTTGATTTTGACGGAGAAAAAGCAACAGCGACAGTAACGCTTTCGGCTGGAGGGAAGAGCGTCACAAAGGTACATTCGGAGCAAAACACCGGAAAATACAGCGACTACACTCTTCGCCGTATCGCATGCGGCAAGGCATTTTTTGCGGCGGGGAAGGTTCTGCTCGGAATAGCTCCGCAGTGGGGAATACTCACAGGCGTCAGACCCGCAAAGCTCGCGCTCAAGGGCTTATATTCGGGTTCTACAAAGGCGGAAGTCAAAAGTCAGATGGCGAAAGAATATCTCGTTTCGCCGAAAAAAGCCGCGCTCGTGACGGACATCGCGTCTGTTGAAAAGAAGATAATCTCAAAGCTCGGAAAAAACACATGCAGCGTCTATATTTCGATACCGTTTTGCCCGTCAAGATGCAGCTATTGCAGC
This sequence comes from Clostridiales bacterium UBA4653, assembly GCA_002405565.1. GTDB lineage: Bacteria > Bacillota > Clostridia > Oscillospirales > CAG-272 > CAG-841. The sequence goes on along the minus strand of DHMB01000117.1, from coordinate 2,801 downwards.
TTCGTTTCATTTACGTCATCAAAGCTGCTGTCGCTTATAGATGATTATGTCGACAAGCTCTGTATTGATATAAAGCGCATTTTTGACGAGATAAAAGCGCTCGGGCTGACGGTCTCTACGGTTTACATCGGCGGCGGTACTCCGACCACGCTTGATGAAAAACAGCTCGGAAAACTGCTGAATGTGATAAATTCGTGCGCAGATACGTCGCTTCTTGAAGAATTTACGCTTGAAGCCGGTCGCCCGGACACAATAACGGCGGAAAAACTCGCCGTTATAAAGAACGGCGGCGTCACAAGAGTGAGCGTAAACCCGCAGACGTTGAACCCCGCAGTACTTGAAATAATCGGCAGACATCACACGGTTGACGAATTTTTCAGGGCGTATGATCTTGTGAAAAATTCCGGAATAAAGCATATAAACACAGACCTTATCGCCGGACTGCCTTCCGAAGGCTTCAGGAGCTTTTCGGAAACGGTCGACAAAATCATTGACCTTCATCCAGACAATGTAACCGTGCACACGCTTTGCATAAAGAGCGCGGCTGATTTTGCAAATCGCGCGGGAGATATATGCAACACCTTCAGCGAAACGACGAAATGCGTTGACTATGCGCAGCTCGCCTGCAAAAATGCGGGATACATTCCTTATTATATATACAGACAGAAAAATACTGTCGATAATCTTGAAAATGTCGGCTTTGCAATGCCGGGCACGGAGGGAAGATACAACATATATATGATGGAGGAAGTACACTCAATATTCTCCGTCGGCGCAGGGGCTGTGTCAAAGCTTGTGTCGCCGGCAGGAGGGAAGATTGAAAGAATTTTCGATTATAAATACCCTTATGAATATTTATCCGATAAGGAAAACGAAAAGGGACAGAATAAGTTAAGGACGATAGAGGAGTTTTACACGCAGAATACATAAAGGAGGTTATCACTGTGATAAACTACGACAGAATTTTTAACGATGAAAATGAAATGAAGGAATTTGTTCTTTCATGTGAGGATAATTATACAAAACAGGTGCTTGACGTTGCAAGAAGCATTGCAAGCGACAGTAGCGTGAAATTTGTTATGCTTTGCGGACCGTCGTGCTCCGGAAAAACAACGACGGCGTCTATACTTTTCAGCGAGCTTGCACAGTACGGAAAGCAGGCGGAGGTTATCTCCATAGACGATTTTTATCGCAACAGAATCAAAGATGAACCCAAACCTGATTTTGAAACTGCGGCGGCAATCGACCTTGAATATTTCGGAAAATGTGTAGGCGATCTTACAAGTGGCAGGGAAGCACAGCTCCCGATATTCGATTTCAACATAGAGGCGCGTAGCGGTTACAGACCTCACAGACTTGCCGAAAACGAGATAATTGTATTTGAGGGAATACAGGCGTTGTACCCCGAAATACTTTCGTATATACCGAAAGAAAGCATGAAAACGATCTATATAAGCGTTTCGGATGACGTCATGGCGTACGGAAAGTATTTTTCCGCAAGAGATATCCGTTTTGTGCGCAGACTTGTCCGCGATTATAAGTTCCGCTCATCATCGGCGAGAAGAACGATTGACCTTTGGGCAGATGTTGTCGCAAATGAGGAAAAATCAATAATTCCGGCAAGTAAAAATGTCGATTTTATAATAAATTCTCTCATGCTTTACGAAATAAACGTAATGAAACCGTACATCCTCAATACGGTGAGATTTGATCTTCAAAATCCGGAAGAGCTCGAAGTCTATAAAGGCTTTGAGGATAAATATCTGAATGTGCCGGAAATTCCGTCCGGACTTATCCCGTCGGACTCTGTATTCAGAGAATTTATCGGTCGGAAACAGAATTCCTGAAATTGGCATATATGTGCGATAAAATGAATAGAATTTTATCGTTAAACCGAAAAAACATATATAATTAACGCTTTGAAAGGCTCCCGGAAATGCAGAAAAACAAGACAAAAGAACCGCGTCTTATAGTTGGCGTGATGATATTGATGGTATCGAATATCATCGTAAAGGTTATAGGCGTTTTATTCAAAATACCGCTACACAATCTTCTCAAAGACCGAGGGATGAGCTATTTCAATATAGCTTATAATCTTTTTACAACGCTCTATCTCATTTCAACCGCGGGACTTCCGACAGCAATATCGATGATGGTTTCGGAAGCAAGAGTCAAAGGGAAAAAACTTGAAGTTCAACGCATATTCCGTACCGCCGTGTGTCTGTTTTTTGTCCTGGGAACACTCGGAACCTCAATAATGCTGTTCGGGGCGAACGGGCTTGCAAAGCTGATGGGCTCGGCAGATGCGAGCTGGGCTATAATGGCAATATCACCGACGTTGTTTCTTATTTGCATATCAAGTTCTATAAGAGGATATTTCCAGGGACATCAGGACATGTTTCCGACAGCCGGCTCCGAGGTGATAGAATCGGTGGGGAAGTTTGTGCTTGGAATAGTCCTCGGAACGTGGGCGGTAAACAGCGGAAAAAGTATTGAAATCTGTGCCGCATATGCGATTGCGGGCGTCGCAATCGGAGAGGCTTGCGGACTGATTTTCCTTGTGTGTGCTAAGCTTTTGCACCGTCAGGATTACAGTTACACGCTTGCTGCCGACGACGGAAAAGTGTCTTCAACAGGAAAAATACTCAAAAATCTGCTTCTTATATCGGTACCGGTCATGCTGAGCTCGGTGGCGCTCAATCTGACAAGCACCATAGATACTTTTACCATAATAAATATAATAAAAAGGAATTCTTCGCTTGAAGCAGCAGAGATTGCATATGGAAATTATACAACCCTCG
>DHMB01000146.1:5711-5879 GCA_002405565.1 Clostridiales bacterium UBA4653 | reverse complement strand
AGAAACGCTTGGGCAATACCTGAGCTCCGCCAGAAGATGCTCTTTACGCTCTTCATTCTCCTGCTGTACCGTATAGGTGCAGCGATTCCCGTTCCGTTTATCACGGCGACAGCCCTCAAGGTTGCCGACCTCGGCGGCTCGGGTTCAATATTCAGTTATCTGAACATT
>DHMB01000146.1:0-5584 GCA_002405565.1 Clostridiales bacterium UBA4653 | reverse complement strand
CCCGCTCTTGAAAAACTTTCAAAGCAGGGCGAAGAAGGCAGAAAGAAACTTGAAAGAATCACTCGTTATCTCACAGTAGGTCTTGCGCTTGTAACAGCCTTCGGTTATTATAAGCTCCTCAGCTCATCGCAGATGACAATAGCCTACGGTGGCGATATCATAACACCGGGCTCAAACAAGTTTGAGACAGTCTTTATTGCAGTCACGATAATCCTCTGCTACACGGCGGGCGCTTCGCTCATCATGTGGCTGGCTGAGAAGATTGACGAGCAGGGAATCGGCAACGGTATCTCCATGATACTCTTTGCAAACATCCTCTGCGGAATTCCTTCCACGATCGCAAGCTTCTCCTCTCAGATAACAGAGTACCTCAAGAAAGACAACTCTTATGTTGCTGTAGCCGTTGTACTTTCCGTACTTGCGGTTCTCGTTGTTCTCGCTTCCATCATATTCATGGTTTATATGACGGACGCAGAAAGACGTATACCCGTTCAGTACGCAAAGCGCGTAGTTGGCAGAAAAATGTATGGCGGTCAGAACTCCAACCTTCCGATAAAGCTGAACATGTCCGGCGTTATGCCGATCATCTTCGCTTCGACGATCGTTTCTCTCCCCGTAACAATCATTTATCTCTGTCAGCCCAAGTCGGGCAGCTTCTGGGCTAAAGTTCAGAACGCCCTTTCATCCGACAACTGGATTTACGCAGTCGTTTTATTCGTTCTGATTATTGCGTTCGCGTATTTCTACATTTCGATTTCCTTCAACCCTGTTGAGGTTGCAAACAACCTTATGCAGCAGGGCGGATCGATTCCCGGTATCCGTCCCGGAAAGCCCACCGCACAGTACATCCAGAAGGTACTGAACAAAGTGGTGCTTATGGGCGCGTTCTTCCTCGGAATAATCGCGTGCGTACCGCTGATCATAAACATCATATCGACAGAGCTCTTCTCGGTCGGTATCGGCGTTGTTTCGTTCTCCGGTTCTTCGCTCCTCATCGTTGTGGGCGTTGCGCTTGAAACGATCAGAGATATGGAATCCCAGATGGCTATGCGCCATTACAAAGGATTCCTTCAGTAAAGAAGATTTTCGTGTTTCCCCGCTGCGAAAGCGGTGGGGGAGCGCGGGATTACAAACGTGATTTAAGGGAGGAAATGCTATGAAACTTATGTTTTTGGGAGCTCCCGGCGCAGGCAAAGGCACGCAGGCGGAGATAGTTTCGGAAAAGTACAACATTCCGACGATTTCCACGGGTGCATTGCTCCGTGAGGCTATGGCAAAGGGAACAGAGCTTGGCAAGTCCGCAAAGAGTTATATCGACGCGGGCGACCTTGTTCCGGACAGCGTCGTTATAGGTATAATCGAGCACCGTCTGAAAGATGACGATTGCAAAAACGGTTTTATCCTTGACGGTTTTCCGAGAACGGTACCCCAGGCGGAAGCACTCGATGCCATGGGCGTTAATATGGATCTCGTAATAAGCATTGAGGTTCCGGACGAAAAGATTGTGGCGCGCATGGGCGGCAGACGCCTTTGCAAAAAGTGCGGCAGCACATATCACATTCTTTATAACCCGTCGGAATCCGAAGGAAAATGTGACAAGTGTGACGGTGAGCTTTACACCCGCGCGGACGATGTCCCCGAGGTTGTAAAAGAAAGACTCCACGTTTACCATGAGCAGACAGAGCCTTTGAAGGAATATTATGCTTCGAAGGGCAAGCTGGTCACGGTTGAAGGTCAGGAGCAGGTTGCCGATACAACGGCACTCACGCTTGCCGCGATTGAAAAATTCAGAGGTTAATTACCTATGATATCAATTAAAAACAGCGAACAGCTGGCATTGATGCGAAAAGCCGGCAGAATAACTGGAGAAGCGCTTCTCACAGCGCGTGACCACATCAGGGAAGGCGTTACAACTGCTTATCTTGATACGGTCATAAGAGAATTTATCGAACGCTGTGGGGCAAGACCCACGTTTCTCGGTTATGGCGGCTTTCCGGGCAGCGCGTGCATCAGCATAAACGATGAAGTCATTCACGGAATACCGAGCAAGCATCGCGTACTTCATGAAGGCGACATCGTCAAGATAGATGTTGGCGCTTGCTACCGAGGCTTCAATGGCGACAGCGCAAATACTTTTGCGGTGGGAAAGATATCAGATGAGGCGCAAGCCCTGATAGACGGAACCCGCGAGAGCTTCTTCCGCGGTGTCGCAATGGCAAGAAACGGCGCGAGAATAGGTGATATCGGCGCCGAAATCTGCGGCTACGCAACGTCGCTCGGATACGGAGTTATCCGTCAATACGTTGGTCACGGCGTTGGCAGGGAGCTTCATGAAGACCCCGAAGTTCCGAATTTCGGAACACGCGGCAGGGGCCCGAGGCTCTTCTCCGGTATGACGATTGCGATAGAGCCGATGATAACAGCAGGCAGTCACGAGGTAAGAGTGCTTGATAATGACTGGACAGTCGTAACCGTTGACGGTTCGCTTGCCGCTCATTATGAGCACACCGTTGCAATAACCGACGGCGAGCCTGAGCTTCTTACAAAAGTTGAATGAAAGACATTCAGGAGGAAAATCAATGCCAAAAGACGATGTTATAGAGTTTGAGGGTACCGTTATTGAGGCTATGCCGAACACGACCTTCAAAGTCAAGCTCCCGAACGGTCATATAGTGACCGCGCAGCTTTCGGGAAAACTCAGAATGAACTATATCAGAATCGTGCCGGGCGACCGTGTCACGATAGAGGTTTCCATTTACGACCTTACAAAGGGTCGCATCACATGGAGACTTCCAAGCGAAAATAATCAAAGCTGAAAGGAAAGGTAATATACAATGAAAGTAAAACCTTCCGTTAAGAAAATTTGCTCAAAATGCAAAATAATCAAAAGAAACGGCAACGTAATGGTAATCTGCGAAAACCCCAAGCACAAGCAGAGACAGGGTTAAGCAGGAAAGGGAGGTACAATTAAATGGCTCGTATAGCTGGCGTTGAACTTCCGAACCAGAAGAGAGTTGAGATCGGTCTCACTTATATTTACGGTATCGGCAGAACAACATCAAATCAGATCCTCGCCAAAACAGGAATCGACCCCGATATCCGCTGCAAGGATCTTTCAGAAGATGACGTTTCAAAACTCCGCGACGAAATCGAAAATTCGCACAAGGTTGAGGGTGCTCTCCGCAGCGAGGTTGCTCTTGACATAAAGAGAATGATCGAAATCGGTTGCTATCGTGGTGTCAGACACAGAAAAGGCTTGCCTGTCCGCGGTCAGAGAACAAAGACCAACGCGAGAACAAGAAAAGGTAAAGCTAAGACGATCGCGAATAAGAAGAAATAAGGAGTGACGAACAGATGGCTAAAACAGTAGCAAAAAAGGCAGTCAAAAAGCGCCGCGAACGTAAGAACGTCGAAAAAGGCGCAGTTCACGTCCGTGCAACTTACAACAACACAATCGTTACTATCACAGATATGAACGGAAACGCAGTATCGTGGGCATCCGCCGGCGAGCTCGGTTTCAGAGGTTCAAAGAAGTCCACTGCTTTCGCAGCTCAGATGGCTGCCGAAACAGCAGGCAAGATCGCTGTTGATAACGGAATGAAGAGTGTTGAGGTTTACGTTAAGGGTCCAGGTCAGGGCAGAGAGTCTGCAATCAGAGCTCTTTCAACTGTCGGTCTCGAAGTAACGCTTATCCGCGACGTAACACCTGTTCCGCACAACGGATGCAGACCGCCCAAGATCAGACGTGTCTGAAATAATTATTGGAGGTACTATACACTATGGCAAGATATACAGGTCCTGTGTGCAGAATGTGCCGCAGAGAGGGCACAAAGCTCTTCCTCAAGGGTGAGCGTTGCCTGACTGATAAGTGCCCCGTAACTCGCCGCGGAACAGCTCCCGGTCAGCACGGCGCAGCACAGGTTAAAAAAGGCAAAGAGTACTATATGCAGCTTCGTGAGAAGCAGAAGGCTAAAAGATACTATGGCGTTCTTGAAAAACAGTTCAGATCATACTATGAGATGGCTGCTAAAAAAGAAGGTCAGACAGGTGAAAATCTTCTTTGCCTCCTTGAAAGACGTTTTGATAACGTTGTTTACAGAATGGGACTTGCTGAAAGCCGCAAGGAAGCAAGACAGCTCGTTCTTCATTCACACTTCACAATCAACGGAAAGAAAGCGGACATTCCTTCTATCATCGTAAAGAAGGGTGACGTTATCGCTCTTTGCGATTCCTCCCGCGATTCCGAAAAGATCAAATCCCTGCTTGAGCTCATGGATAACAAGGTTTTCCCGAGCTGGCTTGACGTCGATAAAGCAAATGCCAAGGCAACGGTTGTAAATCTTCCCGCAAGAGAAGATATCGACTTCCCGTTCCAGGAGCATCTCATCGTCGAGTTGTACTCCAAGTAATAATTTGCCTCCGACGCCGCCCTGCGGAACGGTTTATCGGGAACGCAGGCGGTGCCGCAACAGAATGCACTGTGAGTGCATAAAAAATTTACAGGAGGGTTAATCAATGATCGAGATAGAAAAGCCGAATATTACAGCAATTGACACAAGCGATGACGGAAGAAGCGGAACATTTGTGGTCGAGCCTCTCAAGAGAGGTTACGGCACAACGCTCGGCAACTCTCTCCGCAGAGTGCTTCTCAGCTCGCTCCCGGGCGTGGCTGTCGTAAGCATACGCATAAGCGGCGGCGGCAAGGATGTTCTTCATGAAATATCCACAGTCCCCGGCGTTAAGGAGGACGTTTGCGAAATCGTTCTCAATGTCAAGGGTATAACGGCAAAGCTCTTTTCAAATTCGGCAAAGACAGTTTCCATTGACGTAACTGGCGCATGCGACGTTACTGCAGGAGACATCATTTGCGACGACGAATTGCAGATTCTTAATCCCGAGCATCACATAGCAACAGTCAGCGAAGGCGTTCGTTTCCATATGGATCTCACCTTCGATCACGGCTCAGGCTATGTATCTCAGGAGAAAAACAAGCAGGATTATTCATCAGGTCAGCTTGGCGTGATTTTCGTCGATTCGATTTTCACCCCGGTCTATAACGTAAACTACAACGTTGAAAACACGCGTGTAGGTAACAGCATAGACTTTGACAAACTCACAATTAACGTGCTGACGAACGGTACGATCTCCGCAAGAGAGGCTGTATCGCTCGGAGCCAAGATACTCAACGAACATCTCAATCTCTTTGTTGATCTTTCCGAAGAAGCAAAGAGAGCAGAGATAATGGTTGAAAGAGAAGAAACCAAGAAAGAAAAAGTACTTGAGATGACCATTGAGGAGCTTGACATGTCAGTACGCAGCTTCAACTGCTTAAAGCGTGCCGGCATTGACACGGTGGAAGATCTCACAAACCGTACCGAGGAGGATATGATAAAGGTCCGTAACCTCGGTAAGAAATCGCTCGAAGAAGTTATCTTAAAACTTCATTCTCTCGGTCTTGACCTTAAAAAGGACGACGAATAATTTGCTTTTTGCAGATTGTTTTTGACCGAAGAATTTCAAAACTTTTAGCTTATATAAAATCAAGCAGAAGGAGGGAACACAATGCCCGGAACAAGAAAACTCG
>DHMB01000131.1:1351-3758 GCA_002405565.1 Clostridiales bacterium UBA4653 | reverse complement strand
CATATCGACGTTCTCTCGCCGGATATAAACGAGAGCTTTGAAAAATACAGCGTTGTCAATCACAAAGGGAAAAACGCCATCCGCTTCGGACTTCTCGGAGTCAAAAATCTCGGCATTGCGTTCCTTTCGGACGTTATCGGCGAAAGAAACAAAAACGGAGCGTATAAATCGTTTACGGATTTCATCTCGCGCATGAGCGCATATGACATAAACAAACGCCAGATAGAGGCGCTTATCAAGAGCGGTGCGTGCGATTCGTTCGGAATCAAGCGGAGCGTTCTTCTCGGGGATTACGAAAATATTGTCGATATTTATCTCCGTCGCAAAAAAAGCGAAAACGACGGTCAGATGGATATGTTTTCTTCCTTTTCGGACGCTCTGGAGGACGAGCCGGAATACATCTATACTGACAGGGAGGAGCTCTCCGGAAAGGAGCTTCTTGCGCAGGAAAGAGAAAGCACGGGAATGTATTTTTCCGGTCATCCTTCCGACGAATATTCGGCGATGGCGGAGAAGCTCGGAGCAGTGCCGATCGGCGAGATTACCTTCGGCGCGGACGACGATACAGAGGAAAAAAGATTCCGTGACGGTGACAGGGTGACTGTCGCTGGAACGGTGACGGAAAAGGTGAACAAGCAGACGAGAGCCGGCGCGCCGATGGCGTTTGTCAAAGTCGAAGACAGATTCGGAGAAATTGAGGTAATAGTTTTTCCGAAGATACTTGAAAAGCACAGGGCGATTTTGTCGCAGGGCAGCGCGATAGCTGTTACGGGCTCCGTTTCCGAAACGGAAAACGCGGCGCCGAAGCTGGTTGCCGACGTTATAATCCCGCTTTCAAACCGCATATCTGCGGCTACGGTCGAACCGACGCAGGCGGAGAAAAAGACGGATACAGTCAGCCCGCAAAAAGCGGAAAAGCCGAAAACGATATATCTGCGGCTTCCGTCACTTGAAGGAGAAGTCTTTGAAAAAATTAAGGCGGTGCTTGATATTTTCATAGGCGAAACTCCTGTCATGCTTTATGGAGAGACCGAAAAGAAATATATAAAACGCGTCGGAGCGGGGGCGGATATTCAACCGAATATGCTTGCGCTTCTGAAAAAGCTCCTCGGCGAAGAAAACGTTGTCATAAAATAAAAAAATCCCGACTTCGGCTTGCTGCCGAGGTCGGGATTTTTGCTGAAATTATTTGTCTTCTTCAAATATATCAAGCCCTTTGAGCCTGAAAAAGTTTATGAAATCCTGTCTGTAATCGCCGAAAACGGTGACTCTGTGCCACATGGGCATCCAGTTTTCGAGAAGGGCTCTTGCGTTACAAGATGCGACGAGCTTTGAACGGCATCCCGCGTCGCCTCCCGCATTGCCGACGGAGACCGAGGAATGTATGCAAGCCCAGTTATCGGAGTTGCTCATATTTATTGTTGTCAGCTTTTCGCCTGCGGGGAAAATGACCTGAACAGACGCGCCGAGCTGATCTTCTGCATGGCTTCTTATATAATAATCGCATATCTTTGACGATGAAACGCCGAAAACCTTGCGGCACGCAACGCAGTGCGCATAGATGATTTCGTCACTTGACGTATCGACAACGGGATCCGAGACAAAGCCGTGCTTGCCTGTGAGGTAGAGTGTGAGAAGGGAGGAGACGGTTGAGTCTATGTCCGCCTCGCAAACGCCGAGCTCTCCGTCATCTGCCATCTGGAAATGGGAAAGGCACGGATACATATGGCGGCTCTTGCCGTAAACATCGTTATATGAAAGCTCGAGGCAGGCGATTGTGACGGCGTCCGCGCCCGTTTCCTTCATCATTTTCTTTATGGCGAGATATATTTTTGCGCTTTCGATTATGTCCGCCTGCGACGGTTCAACCGTTTTAACGGCTCCGCCTGTCCACTTTTCCGCAACCGACACAGCTTCTTTTTCGTCGACGCTGTCGAACCCGTTCATAAGATCCGCGGCGGTTTTGTTTATGAATTTAATGCCGAAACGCTTCTCCGCGGCGCCTTCAATCTCGTTTTCGACGTCATTCTTTACGACGAGAACCGTTGTCTGCGCGAGCTTTGCATTGACAACAAGAGTTCTGGCGAGGCGAGCGATGTCATTGTAATCCGTCGACGCTTCGAGCGGAACGGGGAGCTTTTCGTTTCTTATCATAGGCGACGTTCCGGAGAGAGCCGAACCGCTTCCGCAGAAGGGCACGTCCGCAACGGCGCAGGGAAGTCCTTCCTTTGACTTACGCGCGTAGAATTCGTCGAGCCTTATCCAGTTTGTCATAAGGAGAACGAGAACTCCGTCATACATGGCGCAGTCGCTTTTGTAAACAGCCGCCGCTTCGTCCTTTGAACTGTATCTGAATACGTCAAATTCCGCGTCGGGATTGTACGCTCTGACAACCGCCATGATTTTT
>DHMB01000131.1:0-1301 GCA_002405565.1 Clostridiales bacterium UBA4653 | reverse complement strand
ACCGCCATGATTTTTTCCGTCTCTCTTTCGTAGCCGAAGTTTATATGCGGCCAGCCCGGGACGTTTTCTTTCTTTGCCTGAACAACTACTTTGATTCTGATCTGTTTTTTCATGATAGCCTCCGAAGTGTGTTTGATACGTAAAGTATATCAGAAAATTCCCCGTTTTCCTATTGACTTTCACGGCGAAAAATTGTATTATTACGTCATACGGAGGTGCGCTATGAACGGTTATGTTATAAATTCGTGCGGTATATCGGATTGTCCGCCGGGATGGAGCTGGGTGACGGACGATTGCGGCTTTGACGATTATGATCTTTGGGCGGTGTTCCGCGGTCATGGGGAAATATCGGTCGGAGGGCAGGAATTTGCCGTTTCCGCGGGGGCGTGCGTCATATTGCCGCCGGGCGAAAAGATAATTGCCTTCCACGATCCCTGCGACCCGCTGCTCGTGATCCATGTCCATTTCTCGCCGGACGGAAAAATCGGGGAGGAAAAACTTCTCGGCGGTCGGTGCATAAATGTCAGGGATATTGTCTTTTTCAGAGATTTACTTGACAGGGTCATCCTTTATTATTACAGAAGCTGTGCGGAAGCTGCCTCAATGTGGCTTTCTGCGGCTCTTTCCGAACTTTTGTCCGCTGCGGGCGGTGAAGGAAGCAAGTCGAACCCGATGATATTTGAAATATGCGACAGGATAAATTCGTCGTGCGGGGCGCCGCCGTCGCTTTCCGAGCTTGCAAAGAATTACGGATATTCAGAAGCGTACCTCGGGAAGCTGTTCAGGAAAGCCGTCGGAATCGAATTTTCGGCGTATGCCGTCAACGCGAGGATAAACAAAGCGAAAATTCTTCTGCGTTCATCGGATTACAGCGTCGGCAGGATTGCGGAAATGCTGGGCTATTGTGATTCGTGTTTCTTTGTAAAACAGTTCACAAAGATTGCCGGAGTCACGCCGGGAAGGTACCGAAGGCTGTGAAAATAGACAAAAACCGCTGTGACGGAGGCGAAAAATGATTGCAAGGTTACAAATTTGTGAACTATTTTTTATAGCTCTTGCAATTTATAAAAAAGTCTGTATAATAGACAATAGGGAAATTTGGGGCTTGGCGTCGTCACGATGTCGACAGACCCCAAATAAAGACGATAATATAAAAAAGAGGTATGGTTTATGAAAAAAATCGATTTGACCAAGTATGGCATTACAGGTACGACAGAGGTTGTTTATAATCCTTCCTATGAAATGCTTTTCGCGGAAGAAACCAAGCCCGAACTTACCGGCTATGAAAAAGGTCAGGTAAG
>DHMB01000071.1 GCA_002405565.1 Clostridiales bacterium UBA4653 | reverse complement strand
TACCCTGGATTGAGACAACGGCTGTTACAAATGAGCGGGATCTGGCTTCTCCTTTGGCAAAGGACGATTCGATCCCCAGAATCTGCTGGGGAAAATACGTTCTTGAAAATGATCGCATATATCTCGGCATTTCCGTTGAAGTCAATCACCGTCTTATCGACGGGATTCACATCGGGCGATTTGCAGAAGCTTTGACGCAAAGAATCTGCGGGCTGAAATAAAAGATTACGGTGGGCTCGCGCTGTCATGTAGTTATCAATAAGATTGAAACGGCTGACTTCGGTCGGTCGTTTTCGTTTTGACTATGTATTTTTCACATGTAATAAAAATATGCGGTTTTCATAGACAAAGCACAAATGTTGTGATATAATACCTCTGTTGCTTTCCGGAAAGAGCGGGGAGCAAAGACTATTGTATTTCGGAGATTTTCATAATGGCATTATCTAAAAAGCACGGCTCGCTTCTGATCTTTGTGAGCTGTCTTACATATTCGATTGCTTATCTCGGGCGACTTTCATATGCCGCAAATCTGACGGCTGTCGCAGAGGCGTATTCTGTCAGCAAGGAGTCGCTCGGAACGGTCAGTTCAATGCTGTTCTTTGCTTACGGCGGCGGGCAGATACTTCATTTCTTCCTTGCAAAATATTATCCTCCGCGTATAACGGTTCTTTTGGGAATGCTTATGACTGCGGCTTGCAACGTTCTTCTTGCGCTTGCGCCCGATGTTGCTTCAATGCGGGTCATCTGGCTTATAAACGGCTTTGTTCAGAGCTTTTTCTGGTGCAACATATGCAATACGATTGCAAAATATCTTGCTTCATCGCAGTTGCGAACCTGGATAATGTTCGGCGGATTTTCATATTGCTTCGGTACGTTTGCCGTTTACGGGCTTTCCGCCTTGTTTGTTTCGGTAAACTACAAGATAACGTTTTATATCATTGCGGCGCTTTCCGTTTTTGCGGGAATACTCTGGTTTGTCTCGCTCGGCTTTTTCGAAAAAGCGCCGAAATTTGAAGAGCCGGAGCAGGAGACGAAACAAGCGACAGCGACAAAAGGATTTTATCGCGGCAGCGTCCTTGTCATAATCGGTTTTGTTGCATTTTCCGCTGTCTGCAATTCTTTCATACGTGATGGCGTTCTGACCTGGCTTCCGACGATACTAAAAACGGATTTCGGCTTCGGAGATTCCTCTGCTGTATTGATAACTATGGGACTTTCGCTCCTTTCGTGTGCCGGGGTATATGCGGCAAGAGTTCTTTCGCGCAAAGTCAATAGCAGGCTTGCTTCCATATCGATTGTGTTTGCTGTGCTTGCGATTTTCCTCGGCTGCGGGATTCTTTCGTATAAGTCATCGGCTGTTGTGCCGTTTATCCTGTGCTTTGTCGTCATTATCTGCTCGATTTATTGCAACGGCAACTTTATCACAAGCGTGATTCCGTTCGGAATAAGAAAATTCGGCAATGTCGGCGGGCTTTCCGCATTGCTTGACGCATTTTGCTATGTCGGCGCTACCGCCGCAACGACGGTTTTCGGCGCGGTGGCGGATAAAAGCGGCTGGAGCGCAGTTCTCGCGCTTATCACAGTCGTCGCCGCTGTGGCAGCCGCAGTCTGCCTTGTCGGCTCACTCATATCGCGACGCGGAGAAATTACAAGACAAATATTCTGAAAACAAAACACGGCTGACCCGAGGTCAGCCGTGTTTTCAAATAATTTCATGACACATATTGACACAAAATAGGTAATGTGGTATATTGAAGTCGTGTTATCGGTTATACAATTAAATACAATATTAGTTAGGAGATATGTATATGAAATGCAAGGTCTGTGGGGCGGAGAGCGGGAAATATCCTCTTTGCCGCGCCTGTAACATCAAAAAGGATAACGGAGAGATAATAAAGTGCAGCAAGTGCGACAACTGGCACTATGCAAATGAGCCTTGTCCCGAAGAGACGAAAGTGACAAATGAAAACAAGTATCTTTACGAGGCTCAAAAAACGCTTATAAGCAAATCCGAGCAGGAGTTTTATCGCGCTCTCAAATCATCGGTTCCGGACGGATATTGTATTTTTCCGCAGGTCAATCTGGCGTCTTTCATTCAAAAGACATATGACTCGAAATATCGTACAGAGTTGTTCAGAAATGTTGATTTTCTGATTACGGATTCCGAATACAGCCCCAAAATTATTGTTGAGATCAATGACCAGACTCATTTGAACGGCGATCGCAGGGAACGTGACGAAAAGGTGCAAAAGATATGCGAAGAAGCCGGCATACCGATTTTGAAGCTATGGACATCGTATGGCGTAAATCCTTCCTACATAAAAGGAAAAATCGACGAAACATTGAGCAAACTTCCGATTGAGCGCATACATCATTTTTCCAAACCGGAGCAGCCGCCGAAGCAGGTTGAGACGAAACCGTCGCGAGCCTCATCCGGGAAAAAGGCGGGGTGCTACATTGCAACCTGTGTATACGGCTCATATGACTGCCCAGAGGTTTGGACTCTTCGCCGCTACCGCGACAATTATCTGGCTTCCGTCTGGTATGGACGGGTGTTCATAAAGATTTATTACGCGGTAAGCCCTGTATTGGTAAAGTGGTTTGGAAAATTAAAATGGTTCAGAGCTTTTTGGAAGAATGCGCTGGACAGGCTCACGGCAAGATTGCAAAACAACGGCGTTGAAAACACGCCGTACGACGATAAAATCTGGAAATAAAATCAACGGCTGACCCGAGGTCAGCCGTGTTTTTTATTAAATCAATATTCCGCTCAGGTGATCTATCTCGTGCTGGATGATCTGTGCGGTGAAATCCGTGTAAGTCTTTATGCGACTTTTGAATTCTGTCGTCTGATAGCATACCTTTATTATTTTATATCTTCTGCATTTTCTCGGCCTGCCGAGGAGGGAAAGACAGCTCTCCTCCGTTTCGTATGCACCGTCCTTCTTTATGATTTCCGGGTTCAGCATAACAGTATAAACGGGAGCCTTGCCGCTTTCGTCAAGAAAGGCAATTATGCGCTTCTTTTCTCCGATCATGTTTGCCGCCATACCTACGCAGGTATCCTTATGCACTGTCAGCGTGTCAAGCAGATTCTGCGCTATGGGCAGGTCTTCTTTTGTCGCGATCTCCGATTTTCCGGCGAGGAATATCGGGTCGTGGACAAGCGGTTTTATCATGTTTTTTCCTCCGTATCATATATAAATTGACTGCGTCTGCGCGGAAACGACAGACGCGCGCCGCCTGCATTATCTGTCAGAGTTCTCGCTTTCCGTGCAGTTTTTTGCAAAATAATGTTTTTGCGCGTAAATGAAATGCTCGTCAAACCGTGCTCCGGCAATCTTACTTGCGCGACGGAACGGGGTCAGCATATCAAATGCGTGATAAAGTCCGGGGTAAATATCAATTTCCGCGGGGACGCCTGCCTTTTTCAGATTTTCTATATATGTGACAGTCTCCGCATAGAAAGGCTCTGCTGTTGAAACGAACGTATAAGCCGGCGGCAAGCCGGAATAGTCACTTCTCCTTGCCGCAGAGGCATAACAGGGCACGTCGCCTGTTACTTTTGAAAGATATTTTTTCCAGCCGTAATGGTTTTTTCGCGTGTTCCAGACGACGGAATGATTATCGCGCGAGGTTTCGGTGTCCTCACAGTCGATCATGGGGTAAAGCGGCATCTGAAATGCTATATTTACGCCGCCCGCGTCTTTTTCATACATGCATAGCGCCGCCGCAAGTCCTCCGCCCGCGCTCTCTCCGCCGACCATTATCTGATCGCTGCGGACTCCGAGTTCTGCCGCATGCTCTTTCAGATAAAGAAGAGCCGCATGACAGTCTTCAAGCGCGGCGGGGTAGGGCGCTTTTCCGGCAAGACGGTATTCGGGAGAAATGACAACCGCACCGTACTTTCGGACGAGGTTTTTTGCCCGCGACATATGCACCATGCCTGCCATACCCGTCACATATCCGCCGCCGTGTATCCATAAAACTCCCGTGCGGCGGGCGTTTTTGTCATTTGGGGTCAGAATGAGCAGTTTCAGCTTTCTTTTTCCGACGTGAATATAAACTTTATCGGTTTTGTAGCTTCTTGCCATCTTTAATTTCCGTTTCTGTCCTTTCTGCCGCGGCATGATTTATTTCAGTATCCTTTTTATTATCGAGATCTGCCAGCGCTTCGGCAGTGCGCCGAGCATGAGCAAAAGCGGATTGCGGTTTATGCTGTATGCAAAGGCGGGACGTTTCTTTTGAAGGATTTTCAGCATTTTTGCGGCGATTCTTTCCGTCGGGACGCTTTTTGCCTCAACGCTGTCGACTATTTTCCGAAAACGTTCGGCATTGCATTTGTAAAGTGAAGTTTCCTTGCAGAACCTTTCGAGCGCTGAGGTCGAAACGCCGAGCATGTCGGTTTTCACAGCGCCGGCGCGGAGCACGGAAACGGATATTCCGAGAAGTCCGAGCTCCATGCAAAGCGAATATGCGTATTTGTCGAGCACACTCTTGCTGACGGCATAAATGCCTGTAAAGGGAAGCGGATCAAGCGGGGCGAGCTCGCTCGTCGTCATGATTATACGGCTTCCTTCCGAAAGAAACGGAAGGAAAGTGCGGTTTACATAAAATGCTCCGAAAAAGTTTATGCGGATTATCTTTTCAAAGCTCTCGCCGCTCATTTCCACAAGTGAATCGAGCATGTATATTCCAGCAAAATGAATTATCGCAAAAAGACTTTTTGTGTATTTTTTGACCTCATCCGCCGCACGCTTTATGCTTTCTTCGCTTGTAACGTCGGCTTCAATCGGGATGACGTTTTCTTCAGTCTCTCCGACCTTTTTGTCAAGTGCAAAAACGCGGAAGCCCTTTTCGGCAAGAGCCTTTACAGTCGCTCTGCCCATGCCGCCGAAGGCGCCTGTCACAAGTATGTATTTCATCATCTGCCCACCTTTTCGGAATTGTTTTCGACTATCCGTTCCGCAAGGGAAACCGCGTTTTCCCTGCGCCCGAACTGCTCCGTGAATTTACTTGTCACCGCAATGAAAATGAGGTAGATATACGGCATGCCGAGGTTTGTTTCGAGCAGGGAATTTATTATCAGGGGACGCAGCTTGTCGGAGAGACTTTCAAAGCCGGCAGAACGGATTCCGCCGATGAGAAGTCCCGCTTCCCAGCCGAACTGGACGAGAATTCCGATTGCCAGAAGCCAGGGAATATTTATGCGGCGCGGACGCTCCTTCTGAACAAGATTGTATATTATCAGCGCAAGATAACCGACGAAAAGTATTGCCGCCATGTAGCCGTGATACTCGCCCGTCGTGCGCTGTATTATGATCGGTTCCATGCTTTCCGGAGAGAAGGTTTTTGCAAGCTGAGGACACACAAACCACCATAAAAGTATCATAAATGACCATTCAAAAAGGTGCTTGTCCTTTGAAATCCAGAGCCATATCCAGGTGAAATTCGTAAAACCGTAGCTCATGGACATCCATAAAAGTACGAGAAAAAGGCTGTGACCTTCGGAGATTGTGCGCGAGCCGCAGACGAGATGAAAGATGCCGAAGTCGACAATCATATAAAGAATTCCCGCGAGAAATCCGACGAGAACGGTCATATATTTTTTCTTATAAAGAAGCAGTCCCGCAAAAATTATGAGGAAGGCGATATCCAGCCATATGTAAAGCGGAGTAAACATTCTGCGCGCGATAAGCTCGTTCATGACTTGCCCTCCTTTGCGATTTTTTCAAGTATTTCTTTGTCCGCCGGACAGAAATCGTAAAGCGGAATTTCGTCTGGCGTTATCCATTTGAGATCGACATGTTCAAGTAGCCTGGGGGTACCTTCCGCGATTTCGGCATTGAAGAGCGTGAGGGTGATCGTTATATCCGGATAGACATGCGTGACGCGGCAGAATTCGCCTTTGATGTTTATATCTATTGCAAGCTCCTCTTTACATTCTCTGGCGAGCGCCTGTTCCTTTGTCTCGCCTTTTTCGACCTTTCCGCCGACGAACTCCCATAAAAGTCCTCTGGATTTATGCGGCGGGCGGCGGCAGATCATGAATTTTCCTCCGTCCCATATCAGCGCGGCTACGACTTCTTTCATAAAATCCTCCGAAAAACATATTGTCGTTTCATTATATCACGGGCGGTGAAGAAAGGCAAGCGATATGGAAAAATCGCTATGACGGAAACGCGTCATTGACGTTTTCCGAGAGAGATTTTTCCGTATTCTGCCGTGAATTTTCAAAAACAAAAGCGGAGACTTTTTCGGTCTCCGCTTTCATTTTGAGAGTTATGGTCATTTTATACAAAAAACACATGGAAACTTTTCCCCCTGAGATGCCGTGCCTTGCTTGACAATATATACAAAAAATGATATAATTTCGTCATAAGATGTATAATTAAGGTGTATTTTGCCCCAAAATCCGCACTTCTGCCTCGAAAATCAAAAAGACTGCCGCGTTTGCGACAGTCAGATTGTGCACTCCTGTGCAGTCGGCAGAGCCGACGATTTCGATAAAATCTTATTTGAACCCGTAGTGTAAGTTTATAGGGTAATAAAACCTTACGCCATCATAATAACAAATTAAGGACGGATTGTCAAGATGTTTAATGAAGAATTTTCTGAAAAATCAAAAAACGGTTACTATATCGGGGTGGATATCGGGACGGATTCCGTCGGATATGCGGTCACGGACAGGGATTATTCGCTTTTCAGGTTCAAGGGTGAGCCGATGACAGGCGCAACCCTTTTTGACAAGGCAAGTCAATGCGCCGACAGGCGATCTCACAGGACGTCGAGAAGAAGATATGACCGCAGACAGATGAGAGTTGACCTTATCCAGGAGCTCTTTTGCGCAGAAATGGCAAAGGTCGACCCGAACTTTTTCATACAGATGAACGAGAGCTACCTCTGGCAGTGCGACAAGAGTCCGGAGACGCTTGTCGGCTGCGAATGGCTTGACAGGGAATACAACATGCGCTTTCCGACGGTGCACCATCTGATGATGGAGCTTATAAACAATGAGGAAAGCAACACGGACATCCGTCACCTTTATCTCGCGGTGGCGTGGCTCGTTGCGCACAGGGGGCACTTTTTAAGCGACATAAGCTGCGATAAAATCAGCGAGCTTTATGATATAAAGCCTCTGTATTCCGCATTTATCGGCTGGTTTTATGAGAACGGATATTCGGCGCCGTGGGAATGTGATGCCGACGCGCTTATGGCTGTCATGTCGCGCAGGTGCGGAGTGAGAGCAAAGGAGACGGAGCTGAAAAAACTGATTTACGGCGGTAAAAAGCCTGTCGATGACGAGAACTGTCCGCTTTATCAGGAGGCGATACTAAAACTCCTTGCCGGCGGAAGTATTGAAATAAAAAAGACGCTGAAATGGGAAGAATACAAGGACGCAGAAGGGTCGATCTGCCTTGACGACGCGGAAAAGCTTGAAACTGTGCTTGCCGAGCTTGGCGATGACGGAGAAGTCATCCGGCTTATGTCGCAGGTCTACGACTGTGCTGCGCTTTCAAAAATGCTCAGCGGACACACATACATTTCGGAAACGAAGATC
>DHMB01000094.1:178-4702 GCA_002405565.1 Clostridiales bacterium UBA4653 | reverse complement strand
CCGGAAACGATGCCCTCTTCAACAGCAGCCTTCGTTGCGTTGAGAGCGTCCTCGATGCGGAGCTTCTTTTCCTTCATTTCGACCTCGGTTGCCGCGCCGACCTTGATAACTGCTACGCCGCCTGCGAGCTTTGCAAGTCTTTCCTGGAGCTTCTCGCGATCGAACTCGCTTGTCGTCGTCTCGATTGCCGCGCGGATCTGCGAAACACGGTTCTTAATCTCCGTGGGGTCGCCTGCGCCGTCAACGATTGTTGTGTTGTCCTTGTTTATCTTTACCTGACGTGCTCTGCCGAGCTGGGCGATCGTCGTATCCTTGAGCTCGAGTCCGAGTTCGCTTGTGATGACCTCGCCGCCTGTGAGGATTGCGATGTCGCGGAGCATATCTTTTCTTCTGTCACCGAAGCCCGGAGCCTTGACGGCAACGCAGGTGAATGTGCCACGGAGCTTGTTTATGATGAGAGTTGAGAGAGCCTCGCCCTCGACGTCCTCTGCGATGATAACGAGCTTCTTGCCTGCCTGAACAATCTGTTCGAGAAGGGGAAGAACTTCCTGAATGTTCGAGATTTTCTTATCTGTGATGAGGACGTATGCGTCGTCGATAACGGCTTCCATTTTGTCCGTATCGGTTACCATATAAGGAGAAATGTAACCGCGGTCAAACTGCATACCTTCAACGACTTCGCTGCCTGTTTCTGCGGACTTCGATTCTTCAACCGTGATAACGCCGTCCGCCGTAACCTTTTCCATAGCGTCTGCGATGAGTCTGCCGATAACCTCGTCTCCTGCGGAGATTGTGCCGACTCTTGCAATGTCCTCTGTGCCGTTTACCTTCTTTGAATTTGCTTTGAGAGTTTCAACGGCGCGGTCAACAGCTTTTGCAATGCCGCGACGGAGAACCATCGGGTTTGCGCCTGCCGCAACGTTCTTCATACCCTCGCGGATGAATGCCTGAGCGAGGAGGGAAGCGGTTGTTGTGCCGTCGCCTGCTGCGTCGTTTGTCTTTGTTGCAACTTCCTTTACAAGCTGCGCGCCCATGTTTTCTGCGGGGTCGTCCAGTTCGATTTCTTTTGCGATTGTAACGCCGTCGTTTGTGATGAGCGGAGCGCCGTATTTCTTGTCAAGAACAACGTTTCTGCCCTTCGGGCCGAGCGTTATTTTGACTGTGTCTGCGAGTTTGTTTACGCCTGCAAGAAGTGCGTTTCTTGCGTCTGTTCCGTATAAAATCTGTTTAGCCATAATAAAATCCTCCGTTAAAATTACTCAACTATTGCAAGAATGTCGCCCATGTTTACGATGATATATTCCTCACCGTCGAGCTTGACTTCCGTCCCTGCATATTTTGAAACGATGACCTTGTCACCGACCTTGACTTTTACTGCGACGGCTTCCTTTGCGCCGTCATGCGATTCGCCGCTGCCGACAGCAACAACGACTGCGACCTGCGGTTTTTCCTTTGAAGCGGCGGCAAGAACGATACCGCTCTTCGTTGTTTCTTCTGCTTCTTCCATCTTGACCACAACGCGGTCATAAAGGGGTGTGAGTTTCATAATAAAGACCTCCGTTTTATTGAATTTGGATTAAATTTTCGATTTCAAGGTTTAGCACTCATTTTGCACGAGTGCCAATTTCGTATCATATTCTACTATCATTTGCTCAAAAAATCAAGGGGTTTTTCAATATTTAACACAAAATTCATAAAATATTTTTGTCGAGTGCCAAAAATCGACTGCGCACGCCCTTTTCCGAGGAATAAAGCGCCGCTTTGCCGAGTATTATTTAAGAAAAAACGTGAAGGGACAAGTGCAAAATGAAAGAATTCATCCATTCCGCCCTGCTGACGGCGCTGCCGCCCGTGATTCTTTTTTGCGGAGCGTACTTTTTTATATACCTGCGGGGATTTTTCGTTTTTCATCCGATAAAAGCGCTTGGGCTGATGTTTTCGGGGAAGTCAAAGCTGCGGGAGCTCTCCGTTTCGCTTGCGGGAGCGCTGGGCGTCGGGAATATTGTCGGCGTTGCGGTTGCGATAAGCCTCGGAGGGGCGGGGGCGGTGTTCTGGATGTGTGCCGCCGCCTTTGTGACGATGTCGCTCAAATATTGCGAAATTCTCCTCGCCGTAAAATACAGGCGGCGCAGGGCGGGGGAATTTTTCGGCGGGCCTATGTATTATATGCGTGACGGCGTCGGCGGGAAAACGGGAAAGCTCCTTGCCGCGGTTTTTTCAGCGCTCGGACTTTTCGGCTCCGTCGTCATGGGAAACATAGTTCAGACGGGGGCGGCTGTTTCGTCCGTCAAGGAGGCGATAGGAATTCCGAAGGCGGTGACGGGCGCAGTTTTCTGCGTCGTTTGCCTGCTTGTCGTCATGGGAGGATTTACGGGAATCGCAAAGTTTACGTCGGTTGCCGTGCCGCTCATGAGTGCGCTTTATATAGGCTTTTCCGTCTACGCATTGATATATCGCAGGGAATTCATTCCCGCCGCGCTGAATGACATTTTCTCATCGGCTTTCGGCGCGGACGCAATGGCGGGCGGACTTCTGGGCTTTCTCTTCTCGCCTGCGGTGAAGCAGGGAGTCGGCAAGGGCGCATATTCAAACGAGGCTGGCGGCGGCACGGCGCCTATGGCTCATGCGGGCGCGGACGCAATTTCCCCTGCGGCGCAGGGTACGCTCGGACTTTTCGAGGTGTTTTTTGATACCGTCCTTATGTGCACGCTGACCGCGCTTGTGATTCTGACCTCCGGTGTGCCGACGGGCGGCGAGGGGACGGAGCTTGTGATAACCGCGTTTTCCGTCTCCTGCGGGCCTGTCGCAAAATATGTCATTGCCATATCGGTTATGATATTCGCCCTGTCGACGGTCATCTGCTGGGCGCATTACGGCACGACCTGCCTTGAATACTTCACGTCCGGCAAAAAAACGCGGAAGATGTACCTGCTCGGATATTGCTTTTCGGTCATGATAGGCGCATTTATGGCGGAGAGCGCCGCATGGGAGCTTTCGGATGTTTGCGTTGCCGCAATGACGCTTGTAAACGTTTTTTCCGTCATGCTGCTCCGCCGGAAGGTGAAGGCGGAGACGGACGTCACGTTCGGACAAAAGCCGGGCGAAACGCGTGCCGCCGGACTTGCGCCGCTCCGGACGGAATATAAAAAGTCCCGATGACGCGCGTGCGTCACCGGAACTGATTTGCCGGGATGGTTTTTCGGCGGTTATCTTTTCAGTCTGCCGATTACCCTGCCGAAGCATTTTATATCGTCTCCGCCGCCGAAAACGATATCCGAATATTCGGGATTGAGAGAGATGAGTCTGTCACCGCCGAACTTTTTGAAATAGCTTTCGCCGTTGAGCATGAAAATTCCGAGCTCGCCGCGCTCTATTTCATCCGCGCGGGAAACGAGAAGCACGTCGCCGTCCTGATATTTCGGATTCATACTGTTTCCGCGGACTCTTATCGCAAAGTCTGCAAGCTCCGTTGTCGGGTTGCCGTAAACATTGATTTTTGAATAGCCGACGTCCGTATCAAGAGCGGTTCCGGTTCCGGCGGAAGCGGCGATGTCATAAAGGCGGAGAGAGAGAATCTTCTGCGGCTCCGCAGAGAACGCCTTCGGCGATTTTTCCGCGAGTGTGCGCGTGTATTCCTTATTTATTATATAAAGGGCGGTTTCTCTGCCGCTTTCGTCCATGAGGCGGAGCTTTGCCAGCGCGTCGCGCTCATCGGGGGAAAGCGTCTCCTGCGGGGCGACTCCCGTCAGCATTTCGTCGACGGAGCAGTCAAGTCCCTTGGCAAGGGCGAGGAGAGTTGAGAGCTTGGGGTCTGCCGTCGCGCCCGAAAGGAGCTTGTTCAGCGTACCGAGCGAAATTTCGGACTGTGCCGAAAGGGATTCGTTTGTGAGCCCTCTTTTCTTTTTTATATTTTTGACGTTTTCAAGCCAATTCATCGGTCGAGCCTCCGCAGGATGTATTTTTACAATTGAAATTATATCACACGGTAAAACATTTGTAAACCCCTTTTGATAAAAAATTATATNNACATCGGCTTTCACCGACAAAATGTATTATACACTATTTCATGGTATTTTTCAAGTATTTTTTCAAAAACTATTGACAATTACCGTCGAAGGTAGTATAATGAGTTCACGAGATTACCGCGTGCGGTAAAATTCACGGAGGATTAAGCAATGAACACACCCTTTTACCCCGAAGATTACGATATTATAGAAGGCTGCAAGGTATACACTTTTTATGTCGAGCCTATGTATAAGGCGAACGTATATCCCAAAAAGCCGCGCGTTTCTCTTTCCTCCGTCATAAGAAAGGCGGGCAACGCAATTTGCGGCGCGATAACAAAAGCGGCAATGCCTTCCCGCAAGCACAGCGGCAGAGCACGCTTATCGGGAGAAATCTCCTTTTGATAAAATTCTTTTTCTTCATCTGAAAACAGCGCGGAATTGTGCCTCCGCGCTGTTTTTCGTTTGGGCGCGACGAAAAGTAACTTCCTGCCAATAAAAAATCGGCGGGAAATATTGA
>DHMB01000094.1:0-127 GCA_002405565.1 Clostridiales bacterium UBA4653 | reverse complement strand
GACAAATGCGCAAATTTGATGTACAATCCATTGTAGTATGTTGGATGATTTTGCGGCTTTTCGCCTTCCGTATCGGAAGGCGGGGCAATCAAAGGGCATGAAACCTCGCGCCTTTTGATTGCCGGTG
>DHMB01000009.1 GCA_002405565.1 Clostridiales bacterium UBA4653 | reverse complement strand
CCATTTTTATTGTACAACTTTCCGCACCTTTTCTCTTCTCTTTTCACTTTTCACTCTTCTCTTTTCACTCAAAAAAGCCGCCCTCAGGCGGCTTTTTGCGTTTGTTTTACAGTTTTTCGTCTCCCGGGTCGACCGGCGAAACGCGGTTTTTCACGCTGGACATTACAATCGACGTTCTTGTCGACGTAACGCCTTTGACCCTTTTCAGGTCGTCGAGTAGCTTTTCGAGGGATTTTGTCGTGTCCGTACAGACTTTCAGGAGAAAGTCGCTGTTGCCGGTGACAACATGGCACTCCATAACCTCCGGATGAGTTGCGGCGAATTCGTCCATCGCGCCCGTCGCGCTGACGCCGGGGAGATAATCCGTGCTTACGTCGATAAACGCAAGCAGATCTCTGCCGATCTTTGCGGGGTCGATTATAACCGTATAGCTCTTTATGATTCCCGTCGATTCAAGACGTTTTATTCTCTCTATAACCGCCGACACCGACATATTCACCTTTGTTCCTATGGCGGAAGCGTTCATTCTGGAATTTTCGCTCAGGCAAGCAAGTATTTTCTTGTCCACACTGTCAAGCATTTGAGTTCCTCCCTGACTTTTGTCGCATATTTTTGCGTTACAATTGATTTTAACATTATTTTTGACGGAAGTAAAGAGGTTTTTGCGAAAAATAATTGAAAGTTATTGTCCGTGGTGATATAATATCAGCATAAACACGAGAAAAATACGGAGATTTCCATATGTTTGACAAGAATAAATTCATAGAAAAGCTGCTCCCCGCCATTTCGGGAATGTATTCCGATACGGAGGCGGCTGTCAAAAGATACACAAATGCCGTTGAAAACTTCTTCTCCGTTTACGGCGAGACGGACGATTTTTCCGTCTTTTCCGTCGCGGGAAGAAGCGAAATATGCGGCAACCACACCGACCATAATCACGGGCAGGTCGTTGCGGCTTCAATAGATCTTGACATCATCGCCGTTGCAAAAAAGACGGAGGGGACTGTCATAAGAGTGAAAAGCGAGGGCTTTGACGAGGACAACGTCGACATTTCCTCCCTCGAGCCCGTTGAAAGCGAGAAATTCCGCTCGTCCGCGCTCATCCGCGGCGTTTGCGACGGTATCATAAAAGAGGGCGGCAAAGCCGGCGCCTTCTGCGCATATACAACCTCGAAAATCCTCAAGGGCAGCGGACTTTCCTCGTCTGCGGCGTTTGAAGATATGATCGGCACCATTGAAAATCATCTTTACAACGGCGGAAAATACGATTTTACGAAAATTTCGATGATTTCTCAGTACGCCGAGAACAGATTTTTCGGTAAGCCCTGTGGACTCATGGATCAGATTGCCTGCGCTGCGGGAGGCTTTGTCCATATAGACTTCGCCGATCCGAAAAACCCCGTGACGGAAAAAATTGAGTTCTCTCCGGAAAAATTCGGCTATTCACTGTGTATCGTCAACACCGGCGGCAGCCACGCCGACCTCAACGACGATTACGCCTCCGTTCCCGCGGAAATGAAGGCGGTTGCTCACTTTTTCGGGAAGGACGTCCTCTGCGGACTGACAAAAGACGACATCGTTTCAAACGCAAAAGCTCTCAGGGAGATCGTCGGCGACAGAGCAATCCTCCGCGCGCTGCACTTCATCTCCGAAAACGAGAGAGTCCGTCGCATATCAAAATATATCGCGGAAGGGGACATAAAGGGCTTTCTCTCCGTAATAAACGAATCGGGACGTTCGTCCGCCACGCTCCTCCAGAACTATTATTCGACAAAAGCCCCCTCCGAACAGGGTATCGGGCTTGCGTGCGCCATAGCGGAGAGCGTTATGGAAGGCGACGGCGCCTGCCGCGTTCATGGCGGCGGCTTTGCCGGAACGGCGCAGGTTTTTGTCCCGAAAGATAAAGAAAACGAGTTCATCCGCGCAATGGAATGTGCCTTCGGCGAAGGCTCCGTAACAAAGCTGATGGTTCGCCCGATGGGCGCCGTGAAGGTGATATAATGGCAAAGAAAAAGAAGAAGATCGAGACGGTGACTGAAAAATCGCCGAAAAAGCCGATAAACGTGAAGTTGATTATCACGGTCGCGATTGCGTCCGTTCTGTCGACGATTATATATTTCGGACTCGCGGAGCTTTCCGTCGCGCTTTCCGAAAAAGCGG
Source organism: Clostridiales bacterium UBA4653 (assembly GCA_002405565.1). Classification (GTDB taxonomy): domain Bacteria; phylum Bacillota; class Clostridia; order Oscillospirales; family CAG-272; genus CAG-841. The sequence continues at coordinate 4,870 of DHMB01000009.1, read as the reverse complement.
GCGAGCAGATATATATCCCCGTCATGGAGATTTATACAATCCTCGCGGCAATTCTCATCGGAGCGACGGTCGTCGTAAACGCGGGTATGCGCCGCGGCGAAATGCCGACGGAGCTTGACCTTCCGGACGAATGGTCATCCGAAAGAAAGGCGAAATTCCTTGCAAGCGTTCCGAAACGCAAAAAAGCCGCCAAAATTCTTTCGCTGATAATAATCGCGCTCATCGTTCCGATATTCTGCGAGCTTGCCTCCTGGTGGTTTGAGCTCATAAAGGAAGGTTTTTCGTCTTGAAAGCGTACACTCTCTTTTCCTCATCGACAGGCAACTGCTTTTTTGTCGGAACCGAAAACACAAAAATTCTCATCGACTGCGGCGTCAGCGCGCGATGTGCCGAAAAAGCCTTGCAGGAGCTGGGCTTTTCCCTTTCGGACATAAACGCGATATTCGTCACGCACGAGCACAGCGACCATGTCAAAGGGCTTGAAACAATCTCAAAATATCATCATATTCCCATCCACATGCAGGAAAAATCCGCCCGCGCCATGATTTGCGACCCAACATCCGCCATTCTGCCGAGCCTTTATCTTTATAACGGCGAATTTTCCGTCCGCGTCGGCGATTTTTCCGTTTCGGCATTCCGCACCCCGCATGACAGCGTCGCTTCCGTCGGCTATGTTATTGAGGCGGACGGAAAGAAAATCGGCTTTGCAACGGATATGGGTTGTATTCTGCCGTCCGTCCGTGACGCGCTTTCGGGCTGTGACGCCTCCGTAATCGAGGCAAATCACGACCTCGGCATGCTGATGATGGGGCCTTACCCTTTTTATCTCAAAGAACGTATCCGCTCGGACGAAGGTCACCTTTCAAACGTCACGGCGGGAGAGCTTATACATAGCCTTGCGGAAAGCGGAACAAAGAGCTTTTTGCTCGGTCACCTTTCAAAAGAAAACAACACTCCCGCTCTGGCGCTGGACACCGTCCGCTCTGCGGTATCGGACATTCCCGATCTGTCAATTGCGGTCGCCGCGCCGGACAAAAGAACGGAGCTTATTATAAAATGACAACCGTAAATCTGATTTATGTCGGCAATATAAGAGAAAATTATCTTCTTGCGGCGGCTGCGGAGTATGAAAAGCGCCTCTCCGTGTATTGTCGCCTCGTCTGCACGGAGCTTAAAGAAGAAAAACTGCCGGACGAGCCCTCGCAGGCGCAGATAGACGCGGCGATTAAAAAAGAGGGCGAGAGGATTCTCGCCGTTCTGCCGCAGAAAAGCAAAAAAATTGCGCTTTGCGTTGAAGGAAAGCAAATTTCCTCCGAGGAGTTTTCCTCTCTTCTCAAAACCGCCGAAAACAGCGGTTTTTCGCAGATTTCGTTTATAATCGGCGGGGCTTTCGGGCTTTCGGAGGAGGTCAAAAAAGTTTGCGACTTTCGTCTCTCGCTTTCAAAAATGACATTTACCCATCGCATGGCGAGAATTCTGCTTCTCGAACAGATATATCGCGCGGAAAACATTGCGGCGGGCGGAAAATACCATAAATAAAGGACTTTTTATATGGAATATCTTGCAGGTACAGCGGACGTCGCCGTCATCGGCGCAGGTCACGCGGGTGTTGAAGCCGCTCTTGCGTGCGCAAGAATGGGGATTGACACCGTACTTTTCACAATATCAAACGACGCAGTTGCCAATATGCCGTGCAACCCGTCCATAGGCGGCACGGGAAAAGGTCAGCTTGTGTTTGAAATCGACGCGCTCGGCGGCGAAATGGGCAGAGCGGCGGACAAGGTCATGCTTCAGGACAGAATTCTCAATTCGAGCAAAGGCCCTGCCGTGCAGTCGAAGAGAATTCAGGCAGACAGGCGACTTTATCAGAGCGTTATGAAGAAAACCATCGAGCATACGGCAAATCTCCGCCTTATTCAGGGCGAGATTCGCGAGCTCAGAACAGAAAACATCGACGGCAAACCGAGGGTTTGCTCCGTTGTTACAAGGCTTTCCGGCGTATGGAACGTCAAAGCCGCCGTCATATGCTCGGGAACCTACCTCGATTCAAGGGTAATCATAGGCGAGGTTATGTATTCCTCCGGCCCCGACGGTATGCACGCCGCAATCGGGCTTACGGACTCGCTGAAAAAGCTCGGATTGCGCTTTCTGCGCTTCAAAACGGGCACACCGCCGCGCCTTGACGAGCGCAGCATTGATTTTTCCGTCCTCGAAAGGCAGGACGGCGAAAGCCCTATGAAGCCTTACAGCGCAGACACAGACCCGACCTCGCTTTTAAGTCGACCAAATCTTCCCTGCTACATTGCCTATACAAACGAGGAAACTCACAGGATAATCAGAGAAAATATACATCGCTCGCCCCTGTACAGCGGCGAAATCAAGGGCATCGGGCCCAGATATTGCCCGAGCATTGAGGATAAAGTTGTCCGTTTTCCCGAAAAAACCCGCCATCAGCTCTTTGTCGAGCCGACGGGCGACGGCACGGGCGAAATGTATCTGCAAGGCTTTTCTTCATCTATGCCCGCAGACGTTCAGCTGAAAATGCTGCGGTCTATGAAGGGCTTTGAACACGCAGAGACTATGCGCAGCGCATATGCGATAGAATACGACTGTATCGACCCGACCCAGCTCCTTCACACGCTGGAATTCAAAGCTGTCTGCGGGCTTTTCGGCGCGGGACAGTTCAACGGAACCTCCGGCTACGAGGAAGCTGCGGCGCAAGGGCTTATCGCAGGTATCAACGCCGCACGTTATATAAAGGGCGAGGAAGGCATTTCCCTCTCCCGTCACAGCTCGTATATCGGGACGCTGATAGACGACCTCGTCGTGAAAGGAACAAACGAGCCTTACAGAATGATGACGTCGCGCTCCGAATTCCGCCTGCTCCTCCGCCAGGACAACGCGGACAGGCGACTGACCGAGCTTGGACACGAAATCGGGCTGATAAGCGAGGAAAGATATAAAAAATTCAAGGAAAAACAGTCGCTTATAGAAAAAGAAGAGGAAAGACTGACGTCAACCGTCCTTTCGCCGACGGCAGAGCTGAACGAAATCCTTGAAAATGCGGGGGAAACGCCCGTCAGAACGGGACTTCGCCTTGCAGAAGCGATAAGACGACCGACGGTGACATACGAAATGCTTGCCCCCGTCGACAAAAGCCGCCCTTCTCTGCCCGCAGACATCATTTTCACGGCTGTCACGGACATAAAATATGACGGCTACATCAAAAAACAGCTTGCCGAAGCAGAAAAATTTGAAAAGCTCGAAAAGCGGTTGCTCCCGGAAGGAACGGACTTTCTGAAAATCAGGGGGCTCAGCACGGAGGCGGCGCAGAAGCTCGATATGCACAAGCCGAAAAGCATCGGCGAGGCTTCGAGAATTTCCGGCGTCAGCCCTGCGGACATTGCCGTTCTGCTGATTTATCTCGATTCGGTATTCGGCCATAACAAAGGCGGCGAGGAGGAGAAAAAATGAATTTTCAGGAATTTGACGCCGTTTTCGAACAAATGTTCGCATTGAATGAATTATCCTTGCAATTGCAGGAAAATCAGCGCAAACAATTGTTCGACGCAATGAATATCATCCTCGAAAAGAACAAGGTTATGAACCTGACGGCAATCTGCTCCGATGGAGAATTTATCTCAAGGCATTGGGTGGACGCGCTGACGGCTGTCGGCTGTATCCCGCAGGGCGCTTCCCTGCTCGACGTCGGCACCGGCGGCGGAATTCTTGCAATTGCGTACGCCGTCGCAAGACCGGATATAAAAGTCCTCGCTATGGATTCAACGGCGAAAAAGACAGATTTCGTCGCCGAGTGTGCGGCAAAGCTCGGATTGAAGAACCTGCGTGTCATCTCCGGACGCGCAGAAGAGCTCTCAAAGGACAAAAAATACAGAGAGAGCTTTGAAATTGTGACGGCACGCGCCGTCGCGGCAATGCCGGTTCTTTCGGAGCTTTGTCTTCCCTTTGCAAAGGTCGGAGGGATTTTCTGCGCCCTCAAAGGTAAAAACGGCGCGGAGGAGCTGACGCAGGCGGCGGAAGCCATCAAAAAGCTCAGCGGCAGACTTAAAGAGGACAAATTCGTTTCTCTGCGCGAAATTTCCGGCGGCGACGTCATTTCTTCGGACAGACATCTGCTTATAATCGAAAAAATTTCAAAAACTCCGGAGATTTATCCCCGAAGATACGCGCAAATAACAAAAAGTCCGCTCTGATACGGTCATAAACGAAAAACATCGGCACGAAGTTCCGCTTTTCGACGGCGGGATTTTCGTGCTTTTTGTTTTCGGACGTGATATTATTTTCGCATGGAGGTGATATGAATGGACAAGCCTTCGCGCGAAAGTCAGCCGTCGTCACTCGCTTTTGTCCCTTCCGAGGCGAGCGACGTCCGCCTTGTCAAGCTCTGCGACATTTTTCCCGACCCCCTCCGAAAGCCGGGAAAATATGACGACAGAGAGCTTTGCATAATCGCGCGCGGATTTTTGCGGCACGGAATCGGTTTTCCCGTGACGGTTGCCGCCATTCCCGAAAGCGAAAACAAATTCATGCTCATTTCGGGAGAAAAAATCTTTCGCGCCGCACTGATAGCAAAGCTTGAACGGCTTCCTTGCATAATTTCTCTCGGTCAACCCCCAAAGCCGGAGGAACCCGTGCGGGAAACGCGAAAAACCGTCCCGAGCGCCGAAGTCACGATTCCAAGGCAAGCTCCCAAGCCCGATACCTCTTCGTCGGCAAAGGTCAAGATTGCCATAAAGGATCCGCGATTTTTCTTCAATTCGGTCTATCACGCGGTAGATCTGATGAATCAGGGCGGAGTTCCGGTGTCGTGCGGGACGAGGGACGAAGGCGAAAACACCGTTCTTATCAT
>DHMB01000138.1 GCA_002405565.1 Clostridiales bacterium UBA4653 | reverse complement strand
CGGATTATTCGTATGTGGTCGGGATGACAGGAGTCGAACCTGCTTGAGCTTGCTCCCAAAGCAAGCGGGTAACCGTTACCCTACATCCCGAATGTCAAAAGCGAAACTGCTTCCGCCATAATATTATAGCGGAAGCAGTTCTGTTTGTCAATGATTAAATTGCGGAGCCCTTGAGTTTTTTCGTTGTGACAATGCGGTCAACGGCGGTGATATATGCGCCGAGACGGAGCGATGTTTTATATTTTTCAGCGCACTTCCAGACCGTCTCAAAAGCGGAGACGATAGTTGTTTCAAGGCGTGAATTAACCTCTTCTTCGCTCCAGTAATAATTCTGCAAATTCTGCACCCATTCAAAATACGAGACTATAACACCGCCGGAGTTTGCAAGAATGTCCGGAACGACCGTTATTCCCTTTTCCTCAAGAACGGCGTCGGCTTCGGCTGTTGTCGGGCCGTTTGCGCCTTCGACGATTATCTTTGCCTTAACGTCCTTTGCGATTTCTTCCGTTATCGAATTTTCAAGTGCGGCCGGGACAAGTACATCGGCAGGAACCGTAAGCACGCCTTCGCAGGGCAGATGGACTATTCCCTCTTCCTCATAATTTGCCACTTTGTTTTTTGTCGACGCTTCTTTGTACGTCGTAAATTTATTCATATCAATTCCCTTTTCGGAATATATCGACCCTGTGGAATCGGAGATTGCGACTATCGTACAACCCGCTTCATAAAGCAGTTGTGCGGCAATTCCGCCGACGTTTCCCGCTCCCTGAACGGCAACCTTTGTGCCCGCAAGACTTTTGCCGAACTTTTTAAGCGTCTCACGCATAACGAAAAGCACGCCGCGCCCCGTCGACTCATTTCTTCCGAGCGAACCGCCGAGCTCCGTTGGCTTACCTGTTACAACGCCGGGAAGCGACTTTCCGCCGCTGAGAAGATTGAATGTGTCAAGTATCCATGCCATCGTCTGCGAATTTGTGTTGACGTCCGGCGCGGGGATATCCATATCGGGCCCGATAACCGGCGCAATCGCCTTTGTATAGCCCCTTGTAAGACGTTCAAGCTCACCCATGGAAAGCGCTCTCGGATCGACCGTTATTCCTCCCTTGCCGCCGCCGTAAGGAATTCCCGCAACGGCACATTTCAGGCTCATCCATGCCGCAAGCGCAGTAACCTCTCCGAGGTCGGTATCTCTGTGATAACGGATACCGCCCTTATACGGCCCTCTCACGCTCGAATACTGAACACGGTAACCCTCAAAAACCTTTGTATGACCGTCATCCATTTTGACCGGAACGTGTACAGTTATTGTTCTTTCGGGATAACGCAGAAACGCATAGTCGTCTGCCGTTATTCCCATTTTGCCTGCTGCGCTGTCAAGCACCTTCAGCATATTCTGATAAGGATCGTATTTTGACATAGTTTTCACCTCGGAAACAAATAATAATGCTTTATTATATGCGGTAAAAAACGTTTTGTCAATACTTTTTAAGCAAAACGGCGTGTTTTTCAGAAAAATTTAGCTTTTTCCGCAAAATCCCGCCGTTTTTATTCGTTTATTTTGTCATTTTGAAATCATATGTTTTATAATCTCGCCGATGTCGTCCTCATCCATAAAAGGAGCAAATGCTGCGATATCCTCAATCTTGCCGCTGCTTTTCAGCTTTTCTTTTGCGAGCTCTTTTATATCGTCATCGTTCATAAACGGTGCAAGCGCCACTATATCCTCAAGTGTTCCGCCGTTTTTCAGCTTTTCTTTTGCAATCTCACCGATATCATCTTCATTCATATAAGGAACAAGTGCGGCAATATCTTCAAGCGAGCCGCCGTTCTTCGTCAGTTCTTTGACAACTTCCCCCACATCGTCTTCATTCATAAAATGCACAAGCACGGCAACATCTTCAAGCGAGCCACCGTTTTTCACCAGCTCTTTGACGACCTTGCCCACATCGTCTTCATCCATATAAGGCGCAAGCGCGGCAACGTCTTCAAGCGAGCCGCCGTTTTTCGCCAGCTCCCCGGCGGCTTCGCCCAGATCGGATTCATTCATATAAGGCGCAAGCGCGGCAACCTCTTCAAGCGAACCGCCGTTTTTCGCCAGCTCCACGGCGGCTTCGCCCAGATCGGATTCATTCATATAAGGCGCAAGCGCAGCAACGTCTTCAAGCGAACCGCCGCTTTTCGCCAGCTCTCTGATAATTTCGCCCAAATCGTCTTCATTCATAAAATGCACAAGCGCGGCAACGTCTTTAAGCGAGCCGCCGCTTTTCGTCAGCTCTTTGACGACCTTGCCCACATCGTCTTCATCCATAAACGGCACAATTGTAGCAACAGCTTCAAGCGAACCGCCGTTTTTCGCCAGCTCCACGGCGATTTCGCCCAGGTCGTCTCCATTCATATAAGGCGCGAGCGCGGCAAGCTGGGAAATCGTCATTTTATTCTTATTTTCCTTAATGCTTTCCTCCGCCTGCTTGGGCGCCATAAGCGGGACTGTTTCCGTAAGCTCCTCGGGCGTTATATCGGAAGGCTTCTCCCCCGCCGATATTTCTTCAACAATTTCCGCCGCGCGTTTGTTGCAGAGGATATCGTCAATTGACACCCCGAATATCTCCGAAAGCTCTCCGAGCTTTGAAATATCGGGCATACTCTCGCCGCGTTCCCAGTTTGATACTGCCTGAAAGCTGATTCCCATCATATCGGCAAGCGCCATCTGAGTTATGTTCTTTGATTTTCTCAGCTCCGCTATGCGCTTCCCTATCTTTCTCATATCAAACATTTTTTCGTCCTCCGTTTTGGTTTCTTTCCGTTTTGAAAATAACATTTTGTTTTCCTCCTGTTTTTTGTTTTTCCCTTTCGGTCTACGCCCATTTTACGCCGAAACACAGAAAAACAACAGCAAGCAACACTTGAAAACGTCATTTTTTCAGAATTCAATTTCCGCTTGAATTATATCATATCCGATTTTATTTGACAAGTGCCGACACAGGTGATATAATATTAAAAAAATTTCACGGAGGCTGTTATGGAGCTTATCAAAAAAGCAAAATGGGGATATATTCTCCTTTCCGTTATCTATATAATTCTCGGAGTGATTCTTCTTATCTACCCTTCGCAGACGATAGACATAGTCTGCCGCATAATCGGCGTGACGGCTCTCATCTGCGGAACCTATATGATAATAAAATTTTTCTTCCGCGGCGCCGTTTCGCTTATGCCGACGGCAGGACTCGTTTTCGGAATATTCTGCCTTGTCTGCGGAATAATTCTCGTTGCAAATCCGGACTTTGTCAAAAGCATTATTCCGTTTATAATCGGTATTGTGATAATTACAGACAGCGCCTCGAAGTTGGTTACCTCGTTTGAGATAAAGAAAGCGGCGGAAGACGGCTGGCTCGGCGTTTTTGTGCTCTCTGTCATCGGGCTTGTTTTCGGATTTGTGATTGTTTTCAATGCAGGCGCGGCAGCCGACTTTGTCGTCAGAATAATCGGCGTTTCGCTTATCGTCGAGGCAATCGAAAACCTCTGCACAACGGCAGTCGTTTCCGGCAAGTTCCGTTCGGTCAAAAAGTCATTGGGCAAAAAGACGATTGAAGGAGAATTCACGGAGATAAAAACCGAGCCGACAGACAAGGAAAACGACAAATAAAATTTATTGTTTGATTACACTTTATTAACATTCGTAAGTTATAATATTTTTTACAAAAAGTCATTTTCCGGAGGCATATTTTGATTCGAGAGAAACGCCTTGCGGCGGGAACGGTCGCTTTTGCGCTTGTATCGTCGCTGTCGCTGATGGTATACAGAATAATTTTCATGAAGAAATATTACAATCCCTATTCCCTTGAGTATGATCTCGGGGCGAAGAAGGATATAAATATTTTCGGTTGGCTCTTGTTTGCGGCGATTATACTCGTGCTTGTTGCCTCTCTTCTCCTTCGGAAAACTTCGCCCTCCGAACGCAGCGAAACGACTGGAAACCTCTTTTCCGTTTTCTGCTGTGCGCTCTGCGGCGCGGCTTTTATAATCACTCCCATAATCGCAATCATATATTATAAAAGAGACGTTTTCTCGTTATTCTATCGCATTATAAAATCGGACAAAACCGCTTCCCCGCTTTACGGCGCGGCAATGCTCCTCTGCGTGATACTGATGTTCTTCGCGGGAGTATATTTCCTCTTCTCCGCCTCCGTAAATCTGAGCAAACGACGTTCAAAAAGTAACATGGCGTTGCTTCTTCCCGTCTGGGGCATACTTTTTGTCTGCATTTCATATTTTGACCCGGATTATATCTATTCGGATTACAACAGAATCCTCGCAAACACGGCGGCAGTGAGCTGCATGGTTCTCATGCTTCTGGAAGCAAGACTCTCAATCAAGCGCCCCGTAAATTCGCTTTATTTCTTCTTCGCGCTTGCGACAACAATGCTTGTAATCGTTTACGCCGTACCAACTCTCATCCTTTATGCGTTCTGGGAGCCTTCGCTCACGGTCATAAACGTTCTTGAAATATGCGAAATCGGAATTGTGTTCTTTGCGCTCTCATCCACAAGGAGCTATATATCGGACATGAAATAAAAACAGGACAAAAACAAAAACTTCGGTTTTTGTTTTTTTCTTTTTCCCGTTTTTATTGACAAAGGCATTGACATATTATATAATTTTTTATTATTGCAAAAAAATAAGAGGTTCCCATGAATATACTCGATAATTACGGTTCGATGGTCTTCGGCGACAGCGCGATGAAAAAATACCTGCCCGAAAACGTATATCTCCGACTGAAAAAAACAATGGACGAGGGCAAAAGCCTCGCTCCGGAAATTGCGGATGACGTTGCGGAGGGAATGAGAAAATGGGCTGAAGAGCTCGGCGCAACTCATTACACGCATTGGTTCCAGCCGATGACCGGTATCACAGCCGAAAAACATGACAGCTTCATTTCCTTCGGTCGTGACGGCGGCGTCATTGAAGAATTCTCCGGCAAGGCGCTGATAAAAGGCGAATCGGACGCGTCGTCCTTCCCCTCCGGCGGTCTGCGCGCAACCTTTGAAGCCCGCGGATATACCGCATGGGACGCAACCTCTTATGCTTTCATAAAAGAAAATACGCTCTGTATTCCGACGGCATTCTGTTCATACGGCGGCGAGGCGCTCGACAAGAAAACGCCCCTTCTCCGTTCTATGGAGCTCATAAACCGTCATGCAATGCGGATAATGAAGCTGTTCGGAAACGACAGCGTCAAAAAGGTCGTGACGACCGTCGGCGCGGAGCAGGAATATTTCCTCATAGACAAAAAGCTCTTTGACCGTCGCGAGGATCTTGTTTTCACGGGGAGAACCCTTTTCGGAGCAAAGCCCCCGAAGGGACAGGAGCTTGACGACCATTATTACGGGTCGATAAAGCCGCGCGTAAAGGCGTTTATGAGCGAGCTGAATGAAGAGCTCTGGAAGCTCGGTATCCCCGCAAAAACGGAGCACAACGAGGTCGCCCCGTCGCAGCATGAGGTCGCCGTGCTCTATACGACGTCGAATATAGCGACAGACAACAACCAGCTCATGATGGAAACGATGAAAAACGTCGCCGCGCGTCACGGGCTCGCCTGCCTGCTCCATGAAAAGCCCTTTGCGGGCGTCAACGGCTCCGGCAAGCACAATAACTGGTCAATGGCGACCGATACGGGCGCAAACCTGCTTGAACCCGGCGACACTCCCGCTGAAAACGCACAATTCCTGCTCTTCCTTGCGGCGGTTATAAAAGCGGTCGACCTTCATCAGGATCTACTCCGCGTTTCCGTTGCGTCGGCAAGCAATGACCACCGTCTCGGCGCGGACGAAGCGCCTCCCGCGATAATTTCAATGTTTCTCGGCACAGAGCTTACGGAAGTCCTCTCGGCAATAGAAAATGACAGCACGATGAGCAAAAAAGAGCGCACTCTCATGCGGGTCGGCGTCCATACCCTGCCGAAATTCCCCCGCGACACAACGGACAGAAACCGCACCTCGCCCTTTGCTTTCACGGGAAACAAATTTGAATTCCGCTCGCCGGGGTCAAGCCAGTCGATAGCGGACACAAACACCGTCATAAACACGATAGTCGCCGAAACGCTCGACGAATTCGCCGGCAAGCTCGAAGCCGCAAGCGATTTTGATACCGAGCTTCATTCCCTGATAAGAGACACAATAAAGGCTCACCGCCGCATAATTTTCAACGGAAACAACTATTCCGCCGAATGGGTAAAGGAGGCGGAAAAGCGCGGGCTTTATAACCTTCCGTCGACTCCCGACGCGGTTGAACGGCTCATCGCGCCGGAAAACATTTCCCTGTTTACAAAATACGGCGTGCTGACGGAAACCGAAGTGCGCTCGCGCCATGAAATAATGCTTGAAAGCTATTGCAAAACCGTCGGAATCGAGGCTTTGACAATGCTTGAAATGACCCGCAAACAGATAATCCCCGCCGTTATGGCGTTTTCAAAAGAAGTCGCCGGGGCGGTTAAAGTCAAGACCGACATCGGTTGTGACGTTGACGTCAGCGCGGAAACGACGCTTTGCAAAAAGCTCTCGTCTCTTCTCGGAATGATTTATTCCGCCTGTGAAAAGCTCTCGTCAGATATGTCCGCATATCACGGCGATACAGAATCTGAAAGAGCGGCTTATTTCCGTTCCGTCATATGCCGCGACATGTCCGCGCTCCGCTCCTATGCAGATGAAGCGGAATCCGTCACCTCATCCGATTACTGGCCCATGCCGGACTATGCAAAGCTCCTCTTCTCCGTTTGATAAAAACGCAAAAATCCCGCTCTCGCGGGATTTTTTATGTTATTTGCTCTGCTTTTTATATGCTATCGGATTCTGACTTCCCTTTGGCTTGTAACAATCCGGAATACGCTTGCCGACAAAGATATCCGAAATTTCCTTCGGCGCAGGATGACCGTCAAACTCCCATCTGCCGTCACTGCCTTCGCATTGTCTCCATTCGTCAACCTCGTAAACAGCCTTGACAAGACCGTAAAGAGAGCTTAAAACATATGTGCACTTTTTCGCATTTTTCGGATTTATATGCCATGCCGAGC
>DHMB01000045.1 GCA_002405565.1 Clostridiales bacterium UBA4653 | reverse complement strand
AGGGCACGGAAAATATGACGCAGGAAGAATACCGCAAAGCGGCTGTTGACGCTGTCAAGCAGCTTTCAAAGGATGTCGGTATTCCCGCAGACCTCAAAGAAATCGTTAAACCCGAGGACGTTCAGTTCCTTGCTGAATCCGCTTATGCTGACGCTTGCCGTCCCGGCAACCCCAGAGACACAAGCGTTGAAGAAATCAAAGAGCTCTATCTCTCACTTATGTAATAAAAATCATACGGGCGGCGAAAGCCGCCCGTGTAAATTGTAAATCAAGGAGAACAATTCTATGGCAGTTATCACAATCATCGGCTCGGGAATGATGGGCTCTGCGCTCGCCTTCCCCGCAAGAGAAAACGGAAATGAAGTCCGTCTTGTCGGAACTCATCTCGACAGAGACATTATCGACGCTTGCAGAAAAACGGGCCGTCACCCTAAATTTGAAAAAGATTTTCCCGCGGGCGTAAAGTATTATCAGTTTGAAGAGGTCGGAGAGGCTCTCGTCGGCACGGATATCGTCATCGGCGGCGTCAGCAGCTTCGGCGTTGACTGGTTTGCGGAAAAAGTACTTCCCATCCTTCCGGAAAACATAATCGTGCTCACCGTCACAAAGGGTCTTATCGATATGCCCGACGGCAAGCTCATGACATACCCCGAGTTCTGGCAGAAAAAGCTTGACGAGATCGGCAAGAAGGTTTCGCTCTGCGCTGTCGGCGGCCCCTGCACAAGCTATGAGCTCGTCGCTCACGACCAGACAGAGGTCTCGTTCTGCGGCAAGGACACAGCCGCTCTCGCAACCCTGAAAAAGGTTATGACAACAGAGTATTATCACATCAGCACAACGACGGACGTCGTCGGTATCGAAAGCGCCGTTGCGCTCAAAAACGGCTATGCTCTCGGCATCGCGCTGACGATCGGTCTCAACCAGAAGGCATTCGGAATTGACAGCGTTTTGCACTTCAACTCTCAGGCGGCAGTATTCGGTCAGAGCATGAAGGAAATGTATCGCCTCCTCGAATTCCAGAAGGCGCTCACGCTCAATAACCTCGGCGTCGGCATCGGCGACCTCTATGTAACCGTTTACGGCGGCAGAACAAGACTCGTCGGCATACTGCTCGGCAGAGGACTCGATATAGACGAGGCGCAGAAGGAGCTTGCAGGCGTAACGCTTGAATCGCTCGTCGTTGCAAAGAGAGTTGCAAGAGCCGTCAAGATCAGTGCCGAAAAAGGCGTTCTCGATCTCGCCGATTTCCCGCTCCTCATGCACATAGACGAGATACTCACGGAGAAAAAGCCCGTAAATATCCCTTGGGAAACATTCACATACAGCGAAAACTAAATCAAAAAATATACAGAAAACCGGAGGCAATCGCCTCCGGCTTTTTTATTCTATATTGAATTTTTCTTTCATATGCTCAATTTGCGTCTCAACCGAAAGCGGCGACGTTCCTCCATATGATATACGTTTTTTCACACACACGGAAAGATCTATGTCGTCATAAACGTCTGCGTCAAAAAGCTCGCTGTGCTTACGGTAGTCGTCAAGCGGAAGCGTTTCAAGCACGCACCCGCGGCTTATACATTCCGAAACTATCTGCCCCGACACCTTATATGCCGAACGGAACGGCATACCCTTTTTCACAAGATAGTCGGCAAGATCGGTTGCGTTGATAAAGCCCTTTGCCGCCGCGTTTTTCATGTTTTCCCGCTTGAATTTACAGCCGGAAAGCATTTTTGTCATGAGCGAAAGGCAGGCTTTCGCAGTATCGACGGCGTCGAAAAGTCCTTCCTTATCCTCCTGCATATCCTTGTTATACGCAAGCGGAAGCCCCTTCATTACGGTGAGCATTGACACAAGCGCTCCGTATACCCTGCCCGTTTTTCCGCGGATAAGCTCCGCCATGTCGGGATTTTTCTTCTGCGGCATAATCGATGAGCCTGTCGTGTAAGCGTCCGCAATCTCAACAAAACCGAACTCCCATCCCGACCAGAGTACAAGCTCTTCGGAAAGGCGGGAAAGGTGCATCATAAGCGTTGCCGCGCATGACAGAAACTCTATGCAGAAATCCCTGTCCGAAACGCCGTCCAGACTGTTTTCGCAAACGGAGTCAAAGCCGAGAAGCGCCGCCTCGCCTTTGCGGTCGGTGTCATACGTCGTGCCCGCCAAAGCACAAGAGCCTATCGGCGAGACATTTATCCTGCGGCGACAGTCCGAAAAGCGGTCGACATCGCGCGAAAACATATTGGCATATGCCATCAGGTGATGACCGAGCGTCACGGGCTGCGCCCTCTGCATATGCGTGTACCCCGGCATTATTGTTTCCTTCTCCTCCGCCGCGCGACCGCAAAGGACGGATATAAGGTCAACAAGCATCGCCTTTATCCCGTCCGTCTCGTCCCGCAGGTACATTCTCATATCAAGCGCGACCTGATCGTTACGGCTTCTCGCCGTGTGGAGCTTTTTCCCCGCCTCGCCTATGCGGGTTGTCAACTCCTGCTCGACAAACATATGTATATCCTCGCATGAAAGGTCGATTTCGAGCGTACCGCTTTCAATATCGGAAAGAATTCCGCAAAGTCCCTCTGTTATAAGATCGGCGTCTGCCGCCGGTATTATTCCCTTTGACGCCAGCATTGAAGCATGCGCTATGCTGCCCGCTATGTCCTGACGGAACATCCTCTTGTCAAACCCGATTGAAGAATTGAAGCTGTCCGCCGCCTTGTCTGTCACAGCGGACGTTCTTCCTTCCCACATTTTTCCCATATATATCTCTCCGCAAAGAAAAGCGCCCGCCGCAGCCGACGCTTTCCGTATTTTTATTTTTCGTTCTTTTCGTCAACCATTGCCTGAACCTTTATCGGCAGTCCGAAAAGGTTTATAAAGCCTTCGGCGTCCTTCTGATTGTAATCGCTTTCGCCGAAGGTTGCAATCTCCTCGCTGTAAAGCGAGTAATCGCTCCATACGCCGGCGTTTATCATGTTACCTTTATAGAGCTTGAGCTTCACCTTACCCGTCACCTTCTCCTGCGTCTTGTCGACAAAGGCGGAAAGCGCCTCGCGGAGCGGCGTAAACCACTGACCGTTATAGACAAGCTCCGCAAAGGTTATTGAGAGCTTCTGCTTTTCGTGCATTGTCATCTTGTCAAGACAAATCTGTTCAAGCACGGAATGAGCCTTGTAAAGTATCGTGCCGCCCGGTGTTTCATAAACGCCGCGGCACTTCATTCCGACAAGACGGTTTTCGACTATGTCCAGAATTCCTATGCCGTTTTTGCCACCGATCTCGTTGAGCTTTAAGATGATGTTCTTTGCGCTCATTTTTTCGCCGTTGAGAGCGGTGGGAACGCCTTTTTCAAAATCAAGTTCTATATATGTGGGCTTGTCGGGAGCGTCGATCGGAGAAACGCCCATTTCAAGGAAGCCATTCTTCTCGTATTGAGGCTCGTTGCCCGTATCCTCAAGGTCAAGTCCTTCATGAGAAAGGTGCCAGAGGTTTTTATCTTTTGAATAGTTAGTTTCGCGGTTTATTTTAAGAGGAATATT
>DHMB01000111.1:713-4074 GCA_002405565.1 Clostridiales bacterium UBA4653 | reverse complement strand
GGAGGGGGCGCCGTCATGCCGCCTTGCGGTGACTGTTGCGAAGGGAAAAAGCCCTGCGACGTGCCCCCGCCTCCGCCGCCGTGCCCGTGCGGGAAACCGTCATGCTCGCAGACGGTCAAAAACGGGAGGGCGCTTCTCCTTGCCCTTAAACCTTATATGGACGAAAGCCGTTGCGAGAAAATTGACAGAATTCTTTCCGCAATGAAGCTCGCGGAGCTGTTCGGGACGTTCGGCAAACTGCTTTGACATGTCTCTCCGCTCCCGGAGCCATGCCGCAGGCGCGTAACGGCTTTCGGTTCTTGCGAGGGGAGGCGTTTATTTGGCGGGTGGATGAAAGCCGGAGCGCCTGCAAATTTATTTTGAGGGAGGGTATCTGATGTATAACAGAGTTTTTTCGGGAGGAGTTCGCGTCCCGCCCGATTACGGAGGGAGCGCGATAAAATATCATCCCGCAGAGGAGCAGCAGGGCACGACGCAGACGTTCCGTCCGTCGCCGCCACCGCCAAAGCCCGCTCCGCCGCCACCTCCGTCTCCGCCGAAGCCCTGCGGGGAAAGCGGGGAGGGCTGTCCGTGCGCGGAAAAGACGCCGCCATGCGAAAAAAAGAGCGGATATCTTGGAAATCTGCTTTCCAAAATATCCGCCGATGACCTTCTTATTTACGGTATCGTCTTTTATATGACCTTGCAGGACAGTGACAGCACGCTCCTGCTCATTGTTTTGCTTGCGCTTGTAATGCTGTGATGTCAGTCGGCGCGAAAGACGCTTTCATCATAGCTTTCGGAATACCCGAGCGTTTCAAAAGAATATATCGGACGACCGTTTTTATAAGATTTGACGGAAATGATCGCTCCCGATGTCATTGATATTCTGACGTCCGTTATAATGCCCTCGGAGCCGGAGTCGAAAATGATTTCATAAGTATCGCCGTCCTCGCCTGTGTACATTATTCCGCAATCATCGCCGAGAAGGTTCTGAAAATCCGGCATCAGGGAATAAATATAGAAGCAACCGTCGCCGCCGCAGGGGGAAGAGGACGTTTCTCCGTCCTCGGTGACGGTCTGCGTTTTTCCGTCACAGCTGACGGCAAGCCTGACGGCGCCTGACCCGTCCGTGATTTCTATTTTATAAACGTCACCGTTTCTTGCCGAAGCCAAGGTGAGGGAGATTTCTTCGTCTGTTGTTATATACAAAATGCTTGCGCGGATGGAATAGATATTTCTTTCCGGTATGGAAATGACGAGGTTTTTCAGCGTCTGCTCGCTCGCCTGCGACGATACATAGCTTATCTTTGAGCTGTTTTTCTCGAAAAGGTTGTTTGAAATATCGTCCGCCGGGGTGAGCGAAATGTCCTGATTTTTGCTCTTTGAAAGGAACCACGGCACATCGTATACGCCCATTCTGTTCAGAATAAAGAGGCACAGAAGGCAAACCGCCGCGAGCGCAACGATTATCGACAGTATTGAAACGAGCGATAAAACCTCGCTTTTTCCTTCGTCCTTCGGTCTGTTTTTCACTGTCCGTCTGTCCCTTCCGAGCTGTCTTTTTGCACATCCGACGCGGGCTCATCCGTATCTGATATGGTGACCTTTTCGGCGGTTATGCTTTCGTCGCGGCGCTGTCTGGCTTCATCCGGAGAGCCGTCGACCGCGGGCGCTTCGCCCGCCATAGCCGCTTCCTTTTTCATTTTTCTTATCCCGGGGATGAGCTTGTCCATATGTTTTAAGAACAGCAGGAACACGCACACGATTGCGACGATGAGCAGTGCGGCGAGCTTATAATAAAGCGAAATTATCGCCGCCGCGCAGCAAAGAGCCGACGATATATATATTATCGTGACCGACTGCGCCTGCGAAAAGCCGACGTCGAGGAGCTTATAGTGCAGGTGACATCTGTCCGCCTTGAAGGGGTTTTTGCTCTGCGACACTCTTGTGAAGAACACGACGGTTGAGTCTATGAGGGGCAGGGCAAAGACAAGCGCGGGAGCCACGGCGGACATGAGCGTCGCGCCCTTGAAAAATCCGAAAACGGAGAGGCACGCGAAAACATATCCGAGGAGCATTGAGCCGCAGTCGCCCATGAATATTGCCGCGGGGTTTGCGTTATAGGGAATAAAGCCGAGGGTCGTGCCGCAGATTGCCGCGGCGATGACGGCGCAGACGGGTTCTCCCATAAGTATGGAAAGTATCAGAAGAACGACTGCGCTGAGGAACGATACACCGCAGGCGAGCCCGTCAAGCCCGTCGAGGAGGTTCATCGAATTTATGACGAGAACCATCCAGAGGACTGTCAGCGGGACGGCAAAGGCGCCGAGGTGGTATGTTCCGAAAATTGTTGTGTATTCTATCGCGCCGCCCCAGAAGGCTGTCATTGTTGCGATTGCTATCTGCGCGAGGAGTTTGAGCCATGCCGGCAAATTGAAGATGTCGTCAAGCACGCCGACTATGCATATGAGCGCGCCGCCGACGGCTGTGACCGTCACAATCTTCGGTATTTCTTCAAAGAGGAGGACGGAGGCGCATATTGCCGCCGCCGCAAAGCCTATCGCCATTGCTATTCCGCCGAGGCGGGGAGTCGGTGCGCGATGAAATTTTCTTTCTTTATCGGGAATGTCAACCGCGCCTGTTTTCTGCGCGATGAGTTTTGTCAAAGGAGCAAATAAAAAAGTTATGAGGAGCGATACCGCGAGTATCGCAAGGTATGCGAGGTTTTCTTTTGTGAAAATCGGCTCGTACGGCATAATTTTTTATTCCTTTCGGTTTTATTTTATCTGCAAAAATCCTATCTTTCTGTATACCTTCGAGAGGGTCTTCGAGGCGAGATAGCCCGCATATGCGGAGCCCTGCTTCATGATACCTTCAAGATATGCCTTGTCTGCCATGAGGCGCTTGTATTCGCTCTGGAAGGGAGCGAGTCCGTCCGCGCAGGCTTCGCCGACGGCAAGCTTGAAGTCGCCGTAGCCCTTGCCTTCAAATTCTCTTTCGATTTCTTCCATTGTCTTGCCTGTGAAGCATGAGTATATCGTCATAAGATTGTTTATGCCGTCTTTTCCCTCCGCATAGCGAACGGAAGTTTCGCTGTCCGTAACGGCTCTTTTGAACTTACGGATTATGGCGTCTCTGTCATCGAGAAGGGTGATGACGGCGTTTTCGTTTTCGTCGGATTTGCTCATCTTCTTTGTGGGGTCGGCAAGGGAATAGATTTTCTTGCCGGTCTGCGGAGTATATACGTCGGGGAGGACGAAGGTTTCCCCATATATCTGGTTGAAACGCTCCGCGATGTCTCTTGTTATTTCGACGTGCTGCTTCTGGTCAATGCCGACAGGCACGAGCGAAGCCTTATAGAGCAGAATGTCCGCCGCCA
>DHMB01000111.1:0-620 GCA_002405565.1 Clostridiales bacterium UBA4653 | reverse complement strand
AACTGCGTCATTCTGGAAAGCTCGCCGAACATTGTATAACAGTCGAGCACCCATGCGAGCTGTGCATGAGCGGGGACATGGCTCTGAACGAAAAAGAGAACCTTTTCGGGGTCGAGTCCGCTTGCAAGATAGATTGCAAGCGTTTCCATTGTTCTTCTGCGGAGCTCTGCGGGATCCTGACGGACGGTTATCGCGTGCATATCGACAACGCAATAAATGCAGTTATACTCATCTTCAAGGGCGCGCCAGTTTTTTATCGCGCCGAGGTAATTTCCGATTGTGAGGTTACCCGAGGGCTGTACGCCCGAAAAAACGATTTTTTTGTCATTTGCAAATTCCATATATAATTCCACCTTCTTTGGATTGATTTTTCCATATCACATAAAGATATAAAGATACATAATATATAATATCATCTTTTTATGAATTTTTCAAGTGACGACGGAAATATTTATGCAAAGAGATGTCATGCGGTGGTACATATGCCGATGAAACGGAGGGAGGCTCCGACGGGGACGGCAAAATACCATATTTTTTGCACTATCTTTTTTGCCCGGCGACTGTTATAATATCAGGTGTTAAAAACTTTTTTGGGGTGATGCCGTTTGGAAATGACCTTG
>DHMB01000062.1 GCA_002405565.1 Clostridiales bacterium UBA4653 | reverse complement strand
AAGCGAAGCGGCGAATATCACCGTTACCGTCGGCAAAGAGAAAATCTACGCGACAAAAGAGGATTTCGACGCACACAAAAACGATGAAAACAATCCGCATAAAGTGACAAAAGAACAGGTCGGACTTGGCGAGGTAGAGAATAAAGCACCGAGCGAGCTTGCGCCTGCGTTCGATGAAGAAATGATTATCACGACGCAGTTTAACGACGGAACAACCGATTGGGCAAAGGTTCTTTATCCGCGTTCGGGCGATCCGCTCAGAACGCTTTTTCGAAAAATATTTACTCTTTTCAAAAAAGTTGACAGTCACTTCACCGACAAAAATCCGCATAAGGTCACAGCCGAGCAGACGGGCGCGGCGGAAAAGAAACATAAACATTCCGCGCTTGATATTACGTCGGGTGTTCTTCCCGCAGAGCGCGGCGGCACGGGAAAGGGAAGTATATCGGAGCTTGCCGCGAGCATAGCGGAGAGCGGAAAGTTTCTGCGACTGAGAACCGAGCAAATGCAGTGCATAGAAACGGGACACGGCTATACACAGTCGTTTGATTTCGGCATAAGACCGAAAGTTTTTTTCATCATCGCAAATGACGGCGATACGGCGTGCTTTGCGCCGACATCGGCACAGACGCATTCGTTCACCGCAACGGGAACAACCGTAAAAATCGAATGGGGACAAGCGTCCGTGCGGATAACCGTTACGGTTACATCGGGTACGCGGCTTCTTCATTTTGTCGCATTCTACTAAAAAAGGAGGCAATTTACAGAAATGAAAATATCACCGATAACAGACCGTCCGACAGCGGAGAAAATAGCCGCCGACGCGGAATTTCTCATCGTTCAGAAAAAGGAGAACGGCGAAAAAGGAACGTTTCTTGCGGACGCAAAGAAGCTCGCAGACCATATTTCGACCGACGCGATGAAAGAACAAGCCGACAGGGCGGAAAACGCCGTAAAAAGCGTGACCGTAAAGGCGGCAGAAGACGAGTGCGGCAAATCCATTCCGCGCACGGCAGTTTTTGAGGGAAACAAGGTCTACACAAAAGGCGGCGTTTCGCTCGGACAGAACACGTCGGCAGGCGGAAAATGCTTCATTCTCCGCAGCGGAAAGAAAGAGGCGAAAGGCTGCTCGCTCGTAGTCGGATTTATGACGGACGATGAGTTTAATACCCTTTCGGGCTTGGTCGCGGGCGGTCTTTACATATCCGCGCGGCTTGATTACAATTTCGACGGCTATAAGGTCACAAAAATAGAAAAGGTCACGGACGGAAAGGTCGCGGACGGCGACGTGCGCTTTACTCTCGACACTGAACTCCGTGTTGTGGAGGGCAAGAACTGGTATGCCGAAAGCAATTTTCCCGACAGACTGACGGCAGACAAGGCGGCTTGCGTATCCGTCGGCACGAACACGCCCGAAAACACGGTGAAGACCGCTACACTCTGGGTGATAGGACACCCCGAGGTCGGCACGTTCGGCATTGACGAGCTTGTCGATACCGACGGCAACATCGTTTCGGCTTACTCTGAGGGGTATAAGAACGTAGCACATAACATAGGTTCTCACGCCGAAGGACGAAATACAAAGGCGGAGGGCAAATACTCTCACACCGAGGGCGACGATACGACGGCGGGCTACGGCTCGCACGCAGAGGGCAAATCGACAAAGGCACTCGGAAATACATCGCACGCCGAAGGTCATCAGACGGAATGTTCAACGCAATCCGCAAATTCTCACGCCGAGGGCTGGCAGACAAAAGTAACGAGTATAGCGGGTCACGCGGAAGGTTTAGGTGCTTCCGCCGAAGCCGATGCGGCTCACGCGGAAGGCTGTCGGACAAACGCCAAAGGGTACGCCGCACACTCCGAAGGATACCATACATCATCAAGCGGAGCGCAGTCGCATGCGGAGGGCAACGGCACGAAGGCGGTCGGCGAAAGCTCGCACGCGGAGGGCGACGGAACACAGGCAAACGGAAAATATTCTCACGCGGGCGGATACCGCACAAAGGCAAACAACGACGGAGAAACAGCCGTCGGCAAGTACAACAAGTCGAGCGCGGACACCCTTTACAGCGTCGGCAACGGAACATCTGACACGAACCGCAAAAACGCGTTCGAGATAAAAAAGAACGGAGACGTGCATATTGAGGGCAAAGGATATGCGGGCGGCAAGGAGCTGGCGGACAAAGAGACGGTAGAGAGCGTTCGTAAGTCCGCCGAAAACAGAGATGAACTCATAAATTCGGAGATGAAGCGGCATTCAAACCGCCTCTCAAACCTTGAAAGTGCCGTAACGGGCAAAATTACCGAAACGGCGACGTTTGCGGACAAGGTAACATACAGGGGAATGACCGTTCCCGAAAATATTCTGCCGTATGCGCGCCTTAACAGAATAGGCGGTATTACAAAAGCAGTCGCGACGAAAGGGACTTCCCCGGGCGGCTCGGCGGCAGGCGAGGATTTCACCGTCACGACATGGAACGACGTTCCGAGCGATATAAAGTACATACGCTCGCGCGGATTCAATCAGGGCGGGTGCATACCGTACACGGACGGAGAGTTCAGTATCCCGCTGACGTTTGTGCAGGATGGAAAATCATATGACCTCGCAAATCACTGTACATTTTCGGACGACGGCACGATAACGGTTGCCTTCCACGATTACGAAGTCAGTTCATACATCGGTTCATGCAGCGGAGATTTCAAAATAAAGGGCAGTATCTCACAGTCGAAAGTGCCGAGTTTCATAACAGCGAGAGTAAACAAATTCCCCGTAGTTCTCGACGGAACGAGATACAAAATTCAAAGCAGCGCGGACGAAATGCGCTGCGTTCCGCTTGAAATCGTAAAGCCGAGCGGTACAACGATTACGGTAACCGCTGAGGGATACCGCATATACGGCTCAAAAGGATTTGTCGGCGACATTGCGCCGAACTGCTTTAACGCAACGACGGAATGGACAAAAACAGACCCAAATGACAACCCGAACCGGAAGGTCACAGACTACTATTTTGAGGTAAGCTGCAAAAACTTTGCAAGCTACGATTGGAGCGACTTCAAGCTGAAACTTCGCCTCGGCGTATTCAATACTTCCGAGACGATGACGGTGGAAATGTACAGAAAATATACGCCTCCGACACTTGTAGAACGTCCGACGCTTCCGAGCGGAAAATATATGCACGGTTTCAGTAAAAAATTCTCGAATTTTCTCACTTTCTCGGACGACGGCAAGGTGACTTACACCGACAACTATCGCAAATACGTCTGCGACATCGCGCATTATGAAGAACACGCCGAAAGCATATCTTACATAATGGATAATGCATTTATCGACAGCGTCGTCGAAGTCCCGATAACAAATCCGTGGTTTGCTTCGCTCCCGTCTGTTTCGGGCATCGACTATTATCAGGCCCGCCCCGATTATGAATTCGTTTGCAGCACGCTTACACCGAGCGAAATGACGGCGCTCCTCGCAAAAAACGTCGGCGCATTCGTCTCGCGAACGCTTGATCCCGACGAAATCACCGTGACGGAAATCGCGGAGGACTTTGACCCGATAATCCCGCTCTATGAAAAAGGAGCGGTGCAGTTCATAGACTCTGACGGCGAGCCGACAGACGGCATACTCGACATAACATATCAGACGAAAAAAACGGAGGCGTAAAATAATGACAGACAGACAACTTAAAATCAAGCTCGCGAGCCTTAACGGAGTTCTTGCAGACCTCCGAAAACAGATGATAGTCGAAAAAATCCGCGAGAAGTACGACGCAAACGACGAAACGGCAATTCTTCGCCAAAGAGACACGAAACCCGATGAGTACGAGGAATATAACACCTACGCCGAGGCTTGCAAAACGGCGGTGAGTGCCGAGATTGCGGAGGTGGTCGGAGAATGAGCGAAGCGATAGTCGTCGCGCTTATTACGGGCGGTCTCGCGCTTGTCGGCGCGGTCGTGACGACGGTCATAACGT
Source organism: Clostridiales bacterium UBA4653 (assembly GCA_002405565.1). Taxonomy (GTDB): domain Bacteria; phylum Bacillota; class Clostridia; order Oscillospirales; family CAG-272; genus CAG-841. The sequence goes on along the minus strand of DHMB01000062.1, from coordinate 1,848 downwards.
CGAATACGACATTAAAAAAGACCGAAACGAAGATACAGATAAGTCAGGCGGTGACGGACGAAAAGATAACGGAGCTTACGCGCGAGGTGCGCGAGCATAATAATTTCGCGAAACGTATGCCCGTTGTCGAAGAACAGATTAAGGTCATAAATCATCGGATAAATGACCTTGAAGACGGAAAGTGATACCCTTTCGTCGCCGGTGAAAGTTTTCGTCCGCCATTGACGAAAGTTTTCGTCCGCCTTTTTCAAAAGGCGGTGCGGTCAAGGGCGCATAGCCCTTGTCGCCGTCCGCAGGCGGCGAAATCCCCTTGCGGCGCTTTTCTTTGGGCAAAGCGAGAAGCCGTAGGCTTCTATTTTCTCATTGCGCCTGCTTCGTCAAAAGAAAGGGCGTTAAACGGAACTGAATATCTTCAATTAAACAGGAGGAATAAACAATGAAAATACCGTTCAGAAGCGGAAAATGTAAAGTGACATCGCCCTACGGCGAGCGTACCCTGTCGGGAAAAACACAGTTCCATTCGGGGTATGACCTCGTTCCCGTCGGTGCGTGGGACGTGTGCGCGGTCGAAGGCGGCACGGTGGTTTCGAGCCGTATCGTCACCGACAAAAAGAACCTCACTTGGCAGTGGGGAAATTACGTCTGCATAAAAACGACATCGGGACAGTATCACTACTACTGCCATATGGCAAGCCGCGCCGTCGTGAAAGGTCAGACGGTGAAAGAGGGCGACAAGCTCGGCGTTATGGGCAATACGGGCTATTCGCTCGGCGCACATCTTCATTTTGAAGTCCGGGCGGGCGACGGCAAAACGACGATAAGCCCCGAAAACGTTCTCGGAATACCGAACAGATCGGGCGCGCAGGTCTACACGGCGAGCGCGGACGACGAAAAAAACGAAACGCTTCAAAAAGACCTTGAAACGCTCGTAAGGCACGGCGTTATAAACACGCCGTCCTACTGGCAAAAGAACGCGGATAAGGTGAAGTTCCTGCCCGAACTTATTCACAATATGGCGGTGGTTCTCGGTGGAAAGTGAGGAAGAAACGAGACGCTCAAAAAGAGCCGAAAACCTCTGCGACACCTGCATACATAACCCGACACGCGGCGGAAAACGCGACAGAGTGAAAGAATTTTCGAAGAAAGTCATCGTGTGCCTGACGCTTGCTTGGTTTGTCGGGCTGGTGACGGCACTTTCCGTCATCGTCTGCGAGCTTGTAACGACGGGGCAGACGACGGCACTCTCGGACACGCTTCTCTATATCGGCGCGCCTATGACGGGCGGCGTCCTCGGCTATCTTGTCAAGTCCGCCGTCGAGAACAGAGAAAAGATACGCGGGAGCGCGGAGGAAGACGAAGACTTAAATCCAAACATTGATACCATAAACGAAAATATTTATACGGAGGAACAAAATTTATGAATTACAAAGAAATAATCACACTCGCGGTACAGCTCGCATTTGCTGTCATTTCCGCGCTCATCACCGCTTACGTCGTGCCGTATCTCAAAAAGAAAAACATCTACGATACGGTGAAAAAGCTCGTTCAGGCGGCGGAAAAACTCTCCGAGAATTCAAATATCGACAAAAAAGAGTGGGTCAAAGCCGAACTCGCCCGCCTCGGCGTGAAAATGACCGCCGTCACCGATACCCTTATCGACGTGTTTATCGAAAGTGCCGTCAAGGAACTTGATATTGCGGTTGGGAAAACAGATTAAAAAAGGACTGTTCTCTTTGAGCAGTCCTCAGATCACTGACAAAGCCTATCTCAAGCAAGAGACAGGCTTTGTTTTTTTCCAAAACAGAGAAAAAGGGCGAAGAAATCAGAGGTATTCCTCCGGCAGAGGCA
>DHMB01000095.1:190-4097 GCA_002405565.1 Clostridiales bacterium UBA4653 | reverse complement strand
TCCATTTTTATTGTACAACTTTCAGGCTTTACTTCTTCACTTTCCACTCTTTCGCTACAACAAAGATTGAAACACAACGAATTTTATGATATAATCAAAGTATTAAATCATTGGAGGTGCGCATATGCCCCATATTCAGGTAAAATCTAGTCTTGCTCTTGATACGCTTTGTTTTCTTGAAAAAAGATTGCTTAACGATACCAAATGGATGAACAAAAAACAAATCGAAGAAATCAGATATATCAACGCTCTTTTGCCGGAAGACTTCGGGGATAATTGTATAGGAATGTCAAATATCTGCCTGATTGTAAGCGCATACTTTGATGGGGATTTGGAATGTTTGACGTTAGACGATTTAATTGATATGTTCAACGATCCGCGAAAAATTGAAAACACAGTAAAGGAGAGGATAACAGGGGGCTTTACAGCATCCTACATATATCCGGTTTTGGAATGGCTGAATGACGGATACGCCAGCCTGTATGTAAAGAGATTGACTGTGCTGAAAAACATAGGATTTGAAAACATATACAAAGAGCGCATTTTACCTATGGTGTATTCCGAAATGAAACAAAAGGAAGCCGAGGTTGCAGATTACAATGCCGACTCATTATTCCGAAACGTTTCTTTACTGAAAAAATCATCTGTCATAGCTCCCGCCAATATTTATGTGTCGTTTTTCAGCGCTCCGACGGCATTTACTCTGTACGGTGGCTCGTTTCTGACTTGTTTTTGCCCTGCCGGAGCAGTCGATTTTTACTCCATTATTGCTCACGAGCTTATGCACGGTTTTGCGGGCGAGAAATTGACGGAGTTATATCGGAAACACGTTGAGAGCAACGAAAAATTAAACGTGTGTCGCCGTGCCCTGCTTGAAGATTATCAATCGGGCGATGAAGAAGAATTCGTTATGGCGGCAGAATATTATCTCTGCTATCTGTCAGGAAATTATTCAAAAGAGCAGCTTTTGAATAAAGCAGAGAAACGGTACGGCGGTAATTGCCCCACATCGATTGCCATCTTTAAGCTGTTATTACAGGAGCCCCGAGTCCCCGAGAATTATAACGAATGGCTGATTGGACAGTTTGAAAGCAATCAAATATCAATCTGAAATTTGACTCTCTGCCCCAAAACGCGATATCTTTTCCGGCGGCGCGATAGATAACAAAACAGCACTCAAAAGGGTGCTGTTTTTTTCCTTTTTACCTCGCCCTCTTGACAAACTAACGGTAGGTAGGTATAATATACAGGCGAGTGATACTCAATAAATGATTTGGAGATTGTGCCATGGAAAAGGGAAACACCAAACAGGAGATTCTGGCGGCGGCGCTCGACCTGTTTTCAACGCAGGGGTTCGAGGCGACGTCGGTTTCGCAAATCGCAGATGCGGTCGGCATACGCAAGGCTTCGCTTTACAGTCATTTTGCAAGCAAGCAGGAAATTTTAGAATCGTTAATGACGCATGTGATGGAGCAATACAATAAACATTCGATTTTTATCCATGCCGATTGGAACGACGCCGCTTTTGCGGAAGCCAAGCAGAATTTATCGGCTGAAGAAGTTGAACAGTTGGTTTTTACGCAGATCCGCTACATTCTGCATGATCCTTTGGTAAGTAAAGCCCGCAAAATGCTGACAATAGAACAATTCCGTAATGCGCAAATGGCGGAGCTCCAGACAAAGCAGAACTATGCGAACGTTATGAATTATTTTACAAATCTTATGCGGTTTTTCATTCGCAATGGGAAACTGAAGGACTGCGACGCGGAAGTTATGGCGGCGCAGTTGTGTCTGCCTGTTTCTGTCTGGCTCAACCTTTGCGACCGTGAGCCGGAACGCGAGGACGAAGTCATAGCACTTGTCGGGCGGCACATACGGCAGTTTTTTGAAATGTATAAGGAGCAATGATGATAATGAAATTACGGCGAGGTTGCTCGTGAGGCAGCTGTGGCTTATATAGCCGGAACTGCTCGCTGGGAAATATAAAAATCAGAGATTACAGAGCGGTTGCGGGAGAGCAATGCCCGATATGTTATCGCTGTATTAGCTTATGTCACGAAAAAACAATTACTTTGCTTGGAAATCAGGTGCGGGAGCAATGCATATACGAAAAATATGTTTAACTGCCGCAATTGTTGCAGTTATCCTGTCAATTGCCGCGGCTATCGGTTTTCTTGCATACATAAGCCCGCCGAAAGACGAGGTTGAATCATTTGATTATCCGCCGGAATTTTTCTGTGCGTGCGCAGAAAACCGTATCGACTACCAGACAGACGGAAAATGCGCAGCCTATGCCGCCGCTTATCTTATGCGGCACTTCGGAGATGAGGCGGACGGGGAAGAGCTGTTTCCGGAACTGAAACGACCGTTTGGCTTTGCTTCCGCAAAGAGTATCGCTGACGTTTTTGAGCGGCATGGATATCGGGTAAAAGCCCGGCACGGAAGCGTTGACACATTGAAGCAGCGGCTGACGGAGGGAAATCCGATTATCGTTTTCATCAGGATTCAGGGAGATACACATTATGCCGTCGTTGTTGGCTATGACGAGCGGTATATTTATCTAGCGGATTCTCTTGCGGAAAATGTCAATGCGTCGGGCGAGCGATACAACCGCGTGCTGAGGACGGAAGATTTTGAAGCCGTATGGAAAAACGGAACATTGCTCCCAGATAATATTTATATCGTTGTCAGAACCCGAACAGATGATTTGTAAAGCGTTGCTTTGGCGGATATCAGGACGTTGATTATCATTTTTGCGGCGAAAAAACAGAAATTACGGAGGAATACAATATGAAAAACAGCGCGCTGGTCGTAATCGACCTGCAAAACGACATCACCAAAAATTACAGGGAAATCATTGAAAAAGTCAATGCGGCGATTGACCTTGCGGTTCAGAATGAGCTGTGGGTAATTTATATTCGGTATAACAACCTTTCTGCGGGGACAAGAACATTCAAGCCCGGAACGCGCGGCGCAGAGCTTGTGCCGGAGCTGAAAGTGGTATCCGACCATATCTTCACAAAATCAAAAAGCAATGCGCTGACGAGCGAGAAGTTTGCGGCGTTCATTTTGGAACATGGTATTACAGAATTTTATATTGCCGGCGCGGACGCTGCGGCTTGTATCAAGTCCACCTGCTTCAATATGGCAAAAGCGGGCTATACCGTTCATGTGCTGTCGGACTGCATTACAAGCTATGATAAAAAGAAGCTACCGGAGCTGCTTGCGTATTACGAGAGCAAGGGGTGCTCTGTTGCGACGCTCGGGGAGACTGTCAACAGCTGAAAATCATATTTTTTATTCAGAGAAAAGTATATCAACGATTGTATAGAAAACAAGCGGCTTGTGCCCGCTTCGGCGCAACCGCAATTTTATTTGCCCATGTGACTACCGAACGATAGGTCGTTGTGGGCTCGGGGAATAACATGGATATATGGGGGACTATTAAAGCATGGATACCGTTACCGTCAATGAACTGCTGCCGGAAGTTTGGGGAGAAGAGCACTGCTCCGGCGGATAAGTTATGACGGATAAATTACTTCGATTAAAATTCAGGAGGAACAAAAATGAAAAAATTATATGAGAAAGGCGAGCTGACATTTGCAATCGTGTGGATTGTGGTTTATTGCGTTCTGCAATCGCTTGCGAATCCGCTGAACAAAATGATAGGCATTGAATATTCGGTAAGCGCGGTTTTCTGCGTTTTGCAGACAATCGTTCTGTTGATTTTTATTCTGAAAAACAATTTACAGAAACGGTATGGGCTTTGCCGTTCTCCCGTTCCGGCATGGCGGTTTCTTTTTTATCTGCCGCTTGTAATTCTGGCATCGGGAAACCTCTGGAACGGCGTCGCTGTCAATTACCCGACGGCGGCTATGGTTTGTCGTATCGTGTGTATGCTCTGCGT
>DHMB01000095.1:0-152 GCA_002405565.1 Clostridiales bacterium UBA4653 | reverse complement strand
GTGTGCATGCTCTGCGTCGGCTTTCTGGAGGAAGTGATTTTCCGCGGACTTCTGTTCAGGGCGATTGCAAAAGATAACATAAAATCTGCCGTTGTCATATCAAGCGTGACCTTCGGTATCGGGCATATTATCAATCTGTTCAACGGAAGCGG
>DHMB01000087.1 GCA_002405565.1 Clostridiales bacterium UBA4653 | reverse complement strand
AAACGATTATCGTTCCGATAAATATGAAGGACGGGGCGCTTATCTGTCGTGGAAGAGGGAACAGTGATTGGAATTACACTGCTCCGCACGGCTCCGGAAGAGTGCTACGCCGGTCTGAAGCGAAAGAGATCATAACGCTTGAAGAGTTCAAAGCCGAAATGGAGGGAGTGTTTACTACCTCTGTAAACGAATCTACGATAGATGAATCTCCTATGGCGTACCGCAGAGTGGACGAGATACTTAACATTATTAATCCGACGGCAGAGGTCATAGAGCATATTTTGCCCGTTTATAAATTTAAAGCAAGTAAACCCGTCATAGACGAAGATACTATGGACGGGGAAGATTAAAGCAAAATCGAAAGGAGAAAACAAAATGCTTGGTGCAATTATAGGAGATATTGTGGGCTCGATTTACGAGTTCCGGTCTGACAAAACAAAGAGCTTTCCGCTGTTTTCACCGGGGTGTTCCCCAACGGATGACAGCCTGATGACAATGGCGGTTGGCGTTACCTGCGTGTCTGCTGATACACACAACGAGAGCGAGTTCAAACATACACTTGCCCTTATGATGCGTGAGATCGGGAGACAATACCCGGATGCAGGTTACGGCGACCGCTTTTTTGATTGGTTGATGAGCGATACGATGGGACCTTACGGCAGCTACGGCAATGGTTCCGCTATGCGTGTTTCGCCGGTGGCTTATGTTGCCGGGACGCTTGATGAGACGGAAAAGCTCGCAAAGTGGAGTGCCGAGGTTACGCATGATCATCCGGAGGGGATCAAAGGCGCGCAAGCTGTTGCGGCAGCGACCTATCTTGCCAAAGAAGGGCATGATAAGGACGAGATTCGGGCGTACATAGAAGCGAAATATTACGATCTGGACTTCACGTTGGATGAGATCCGCCCTTCCTATAGTTTTGATGTCACCTGTATGGGCAGTGTGCCGCAGGCAATTATGTGTTTTTTGGAAGCGGAAGATTTTGAGGATGCCGTGCGGAATGCGATTTCTCTTGGAGGCGACGGCGATACGATCGGCGCCATGGCAGGCGCGATTGCCGAGGCATATTTCGGGATTCCGGACGAGATACAGGAAGAAGCAATGGGGTACATGGATGACACCGAGAAAGATTACTATTTTGAATATGCGGATCAACTGTATTGATTTTTGCAACGGTTGCGCTGGCTTGATAGAATATGAAAAAGTCACCGAACCCTGCACGCTGTTTTGCTATGTCGGAGGACAAAAATGATCTATACCAAAATGACACAAGCAACTTTGAATTTATACTTTGAGGCTCATAAAAACCAGCGTGACAAGAGTGGTATGCCGTATGTTTTTCATCCGTTTCACCTGGCGGAGCAAATGAAAGACGAAAAGATTACGATTGTTGCGTTGTTACATGATGTTGTCGGTGATACGGATGTCACTCTTTATGATATACGAAATATGGGTTTTGACGATGAGGTTGTTGCAGCTATTGGGCTTATGCATGACGCAGAACTGACCAGATTCCTTGAGTGGATCATGTATGAGGTGAAATTTAAAAAGTGGTTTTTCGGTCACTGGCATACGGATGTAGAATTTGATGACCGGTTCCGGGCATTGTGGTTTGATGTAGAGACAATCTGAAAGCAAAACTAACGGAAGCAGAGAGCAAAGAAAGGAGAAGCAGAAATGAACGAAATAACAAAGAGAAAAATACTGATCGAATACTATGAAACGGTATCGGGGGTATTGCAATTTGAGCTGAACAAAGAGAGTAGGGACCTATCGGAGAAAATTCTGAAACTGCTTCTCGATATTTTCGGCGAGGTGGACGAAGATAATGAAATCCTGCAATCCGTTGGGACGGCGGAGTGCCTGCAAACAGCATCGGATGCGGTTCTTATGATAGCTGACGGAGTACAATCAGAGGAACCGGCATTTGCGATCAAAGCCGAACTCATAAGAGGACTCGGAATCGAAAAGCTGAAATGCTTTGACTTGCCGATGCTGTATATTCAGACAGAGCGCGCCGCACTCAGCGGTGAAAAATATTCGTGCAAGCTGCTCGCCTCAATGAAATGGCTTGGCATTGGCACGCCGGAAGATCAGGCAACGGCACTTGAAATGTGGAAAATGCTTGCCGTAAACGGAGATGATGCCGCAGTTTTCGCTGTGATATATGCTTGTGGTGCGCTTGGCAACACCGACGAAAAAGAAAAATGGGAAAAAGTCCAGTCAGCCTTGTTTGAGACTGAGCGAACGTTTCTGCCGATGGTGCTTGATAAATCGGGTGACAATGGAGCGGAGCTTGCCAACCTGATTCTTGCGATCAAGGGCAAAGGAAAGCAAAAAGGCAAAGTCGGTATCGACCGTGCGATGGCACACTACATACTTTATGCCGATGACGGCTTTGAGGACAAGCTGAAGGTGGTTTCTTCGGAGACGAATTTCTATCCGATCCTTTGGAAATCGCATAAATACGAGGGTAAAAAATTCGGATTTTAAGGAGGACAAATCATGAGTAAATTTGACATCTACAATATCGACAGCGTGGACTTCTTCGCCAAAACACGTACCGTGTTTCTTTACGGGGAGATCAACGCATCAACCGCATACGAGATTGGTTGCAGACTGAAATATCTTGATTTTCTTGATTCCGAAGAGACGATTACACTGGAGATCAATTCGCCCGGCGGAGAAGTGTCGTCCGGACTGGCTATCATTGACACCATGAACTGCATCCAGGCGCCTGTAAAGGTGGTTGTCTGTGGCATGGCAGCAAGCATGGCAGCACTCATTGCTGCATCGGGGACGAAGGGAATGCGGTATGCGCTTCCGCACAGCAATATTATGATTCACCAGCCGCTTGGCGGCTTTGGTATTTCGCAGGCATCGGACATCGATATCTACGCCAAGAATATCGTAAAGACCAAGAAAATGCTGAACGAGATCCTTGCCGAAGCCTGCGGTAAGACGCTTACCGAAATCGAAAATGACACAGACAGAGACTACTATATGAATGCTGAAGAGGCAAAGATCTACGGTATTCTTGACGGCATCATTGAACCGAAAAAGGCGGTGAGAATATGAATACATACAGAGAGCAAAAAATAAACGGCTATATCGATGAAAATTACCCGAACGCCAAAATCGTGAACTATCTTGACGATGACAGTGATCTGGTGTATTATAGCGATGAGGAGCTTTCTTCGATTGACGGCGACTGGTTCCCGCTTTGCTGTTATCGGAATGAAAAAGGAAAGCTGGTCTACGGCGGCAGAGAGAAGATTGTTCACACATATACAGAGGGCGAAACGGGTGCCGGTAAGACAACGCGTTTTGTGATGCAAAGCATTCGTGCCCTTTCCAGCACTAAGGGTAAGCCGAGTTTTGT
>DHMB01000049.1:7325-7462 GCA_002405565.1 Clostridiales bacterium UBA4653 | reverse complement strand
ATGCCGTTTCTGATATCAAGATTTTTGTTTTTTCCGTATGTTATGGCGGACACGGCGCTTGCGAGAACGTCGCTTGCGAGGGCTATTCCGACAGCCATATACGGATCCATATCAAGAAATGTGATGAGCATGGGGCT
>DHMB01000049.1:1474-7264 GCA_002405565.1 Clostridiales bacterium UBA4653 | reverse complement strand
GTGATGAGCATGGGGCTGATGACTGCCGCGGCGCTCATTCCGGCAAAGCCGGTGCCGAGTCCGGCTCCGAGCCCTGCGAGTATACATATGATAACTTCAAACATTGCTTTGTTTTTCCTTTCCGAGCTTTGTGATGTTCTCCGTGACTTTTTCCGTCATACGGGCAAAGGCGGCAAGCTCATCTTCTGTAATTCCGTCTTTCAGAACGCAGGCGAAATGCTTTTGCATTTTCTGTCCTTCGGAAATGACGTCTTTTGCTTTTTCTGTCGGCACAAGGCGGTGCTTACGACGGTCGGCAGGATCATCCTCCTGCAAAAGAAAGCCGCTGCTTATAAGTGACTCCACAGTGACTGAAACAATCCCGCTTTTTATTCCGCGCATGCGACAGACGTCCCGTGCGGTATTGTATTGCGGGTTGTTCGCAAGGAAGAGAAGAATGTCAAAGCCCGTCTGATTTATGCCGTACTTTCTGCATATCGGCGCGCACAGCCCGGCATAAGCGTTTGATAGCTTTTTGCCGACTGTCATAAATTCGATTGCTGTCATCAGACACCTCAAAATATTTCAATATTAGAATATCTACTATTATAATATTGATGACTTAAAATGTCAATAGTCATAAAAAATATTTTGCCGCGGACAGATAAAATTTATCTTATTGACGTAAAGACCGATTTTGCTTGAATTTTTTGCATGTGTATGTTACCATAAAATAAATAACGGAATTTTTGAGGGATAAAATTATGGATATGCAAAAGGCGAGGGCAAAAGCTAAAGAGCTTGTCGGAAAAATGACGGTTGAAGAAAAGGCGTCTCAGCTCTTATATAATTCTCCCGCAATAGAGCGGCTCGGAATTCATGAATACAACTGGTGGAACGAAAGCTCGCACGGAGTTGCAAGGTGCGGCACGGCGACGGTGTTTCCTCATTCGATAGGACTTGCGGCAACATTTGATCCCGATCTTGTTTATGAAGTGGCAGATGTCATCTCAACGGAAGCAAGAGTGAAATTCAATCAGCATGATAAACATAATGATTATGACATTTACAAAGGACTTACATTCTGGGCGCCGAACATAAATATTTTTCGTGACCCGCGCTGGGGCAGGGGACAGGAGACTCTGGGAGAAGATCCTTTTCTCACCTCCGCTCTCGCCGCGTCATATATAAAAGGTATTCAGGGCGACGGAGACTTTCTCAAAGCTGCGGCTTGCGCAAAGCATTTTGCGGTTCATTCGGGGCCCGAGGGTGTGCGTCATGGGTTCAATGCGGAAGTGAACGAAAAAGATCTTTGGGAAACATATCTTCCCGCTTTTGAAAAAGCTGTTGACAGCGGGGTTGTCGGCGTTATGGGGGCATATAATGCCGTTAACGGCGAACCCTGTTGCGCGAGCAATAAATTGCTTACGGAGATTTTACGCGGCAAATGGGGCTTTGACGGTTATATAACCTCCGATTGCGGCGCTTTGCGTGACCTTATAACCGGTCATAAATTCGTTGAAACGCCACAGGAAGCGGCAGCGGCGGCTCTCAGAGCCGGTTGTGATCTCAATTGCGGAGATGTATATTCAAAAATCATCGACGCATATGAAGAAGACCTGATAACAGAGGATGACATAACGGAGGCGGCGGAAAGACTGTTTACCGTGCGTGCGCTTCTCGGCGAATTTGAGTGCCGCCGTCCGTGGAGCGATCTGCCTTATGATCTGCTGGACTGCAAAGCGCATAAAGCGCTCAATCTGAAGGCGGCTGAAGAGAGCATTGTCCTTCTGAAGAATCAAAACGACTTTTTGCCGCTTGAAAGCGGTGCGCGAAAAATCGCGGTTGTTGGTCCGAATTCCACTTCCGTCACTGCGCTTGAAGGAAACTATTTCGGATATGCTTCCGAATATATCACGGTTGCAGACGGTATCCGGCGGGAATTTCCCGATTCGGATGTAAAGGTCGAGCTTGGGTGCAGGCTTGTTTCCGAAAAGCTCTGCGACTGGAACGGCTTTTCCAATATGTACAGCGACGGCGTCTCGGCGGCGGAATGGGCAGACGTCACGGTGCTTTGTCTTGGGCTTGATTCAACCGTCGAGGGTGAGGAGATACAGGGCGCGGAAAACGAATATCTTGACCGCGGGGACAGAAAATCATTGTTTTTGCCGAAGCCGCAGCAGAAACTGGCGGAAGCCGTCTGCGACGCTTGCGAGAATGTCATAGTTGTTATGATGTGCGGAGGGTCGATAGATATCGGCGAAAAGGTGAGAGGTCATGCAAAAGCGATCATTTACGGTTGGTATCCGGGCGCCGTCGGTGGACTTGCGATAGCGAAGGTCATTTCCGGTGCGGCGGTTCCTTCCGGCAGATTGCCGATAACAATTTACAAAGGTGACGCGGACTTGCCTGATTTTGTCGACTATTCGATGAATAAAAGAACATACAGATATATAAAAACGGCGCCTCTTTATCCCTTCGGATACGGACTTTCATATGCTGATTTTTCTTATGACTCCGCAGAAATTATTTCGGAGAGTGACAAAAAAGTCATCATAAAAGTCAGAATTACAAACACAGGAAAATGCGGCGGCATCGAAAAAGTTCAGGTGTATGCAAAATTTTCGGATAGCAGAGCATGCACCCCGAATTATCAGTTGTGTGCCGTCAGAGCGGTTTTCCTTGAAGCGGGTGAAAGCAGGGAAGAGACGCTCTCTGTTGACCGCTATTGGGTGAAGGCTGTACTTCGCGACGGAAACCGCGCTGACCCTGAAGGAGAGATCGTTTTTTATATCGGTGGCAGTCAACCGGATGAAAGAAGCATGGAGCTGACAGGGAAAAACTGTCTTGCCGTGAGCCTTTGAAAACCGACTGTATGGTTAAATGAATTAACAGAAAGCCGCTTGTTTTCACAAGCGGCTTTTGTGATTTATATCGGTGTTTTTGCATGTTCCGTTTATGTGTTCTCTGAGCAGAGCGACTTCTTTTCGGAATACTTTCGCTGTTTTTCAGCTTAACTAAAAAACAAATCCGAACCCCCTCAAACTATGAGAAAGTTCGGATTTGTGCTGTTTGGTGGAGCATAGGGGACTTGAACCCCTGACCCCAACACTGCCAGTGTTGTGCGCTCCCAACTGCGCTAATACCCCGTGACTCTCCCATTATATCAGAAAGCCGCGCGACTGTCAACATTTTTTATTTTGAACGTGCTGCCCCTATCGGGTAAGACGCCACCGCCGCATGCGAATGTAACCGAAAAACGTTTACCGTTCGCTCCCCTCAGACAAAAATAAAAGCGCCACAAGGGCGCTTTTTGTTTTGGTGGACCTGGAGGGGATCGAACCCTTGACCTCTGCGTTGCGAACGCAGCGCTCTCCCAGCTGAGCTACAAGCCCGTTCCGACTGCAAAGAAATTATATCATTGGCTGAGGGAGTTGTCAAGCGTTTTGCAAATTTTTCGGGAAAGGGAAGCCGTTCCCGATTGAAAATCCAAAGTGATTTCATATCATTTCCCCGATATATCCCGCGCCTATTCCGAGCGCGGCGGAAATGACGATGACAAGAATCGGGCTGATTTTCTTTTTGCTCATGACAAGAATGAGTGAAACGGCGAAAATCAGAAGGGAAATGAGAAAAGAGTAACTGAAAACCGTGTCTTTCAAAGCGGATAAATCAAATGACGAAACGGAAGGGAAAAACACCGATTTACCGACCGTTATCACCGCTGCGCCGATAAGCCCGATGACAGCCGGTTTGAGTCCGGACATCGCGCCGGAAACAAACCTGTTTTTGCGGAAAGCCGTAAACACCCGCGCGACTATCAGAATTATTATAAATGACGGCAGAGTCACTCCGAGCGTTGCCGCGAGCGCCCCGAAAAAGCCGCCTGTTTCCGTTCCGATGTATGTTGAAATATTGATTGCGAACGGCCCCGGCGTGCTTTCGCTGACGGCGATGAAATTCAGTATCTGTTCTTCCGTAAGCCAGCCGTTTCTGATGACTTCCTGCTGAATGAGGGGGAGCATTGCATAGCCTCCGCCGAAGGTAAAAGCGCCGATTTTCAGAAATGTCAGGAAGAGTTTAAGATATATCGTCATTTTTCTTCCTCCGTGCGGTTATAAGACTGCTTATTATTCCGATTGCGGCGCTGCCGATGATTATATAAAGCACGTTGATATCCGTAAACGCCGCGATTATAAATGCGGCAATCATGATAATAATGGCGGTGACGTTCTTTTCTATCTTTCCGCCCATCGACCACAGCGCCTTGATTATCAGCGCGAGAACTCCCGCTCTGATACCCGTAAATGCGTATTTTACGGTTGTATTGCTTTCAAATTTCTCAATTACAAATGAGAGCAGATATATTATCGTAAATGAAGGGATTATAACGCCGATAGTCGCCGCGAGCGCTCCGGCAAAACCTGCAACCCTGTAACCGACAAACGTTGCGGAATTGACCGCTATCGGCCCCGGCGTTGATTCGGCAATGGCGGTCACTTCAAGAAGCTCGTCATCCGTTATCCAGCTGCTTTTTTCAACAGCCTCCTTGCGGATGAGCGGTATCATCGCATAGCCGCCGCCGAAGGTGAACGCGCCGATTTTGAGAAATGTAAGAAAAAGCCGAAACACTTTTTTGGTTTTGTCCTTCATTTAATCATCTCCGTAAATTCTTTCCTTCGGATTATACTATATATAATGAAAAAATTCAATAGAAAAAACGGTGTCCGTACCGATAGACACCGTTTTAACGCTCCGCCGATATTATTTTTCTGCCTTGTGCACCGCCTTTATCTGACGGTTTATATCGGAAATGCGGTCATATATGATTGAGTTGCGGGGCATGGGCGTTTGAAAAATGACCGAGCCTGCTCTGTCTTTTATTTCGAGCATACAGTATTTCACAAGCACGCCGTTGCCATCTTCGAGTGACTTTTCTTCTATTGCAAGCGGCGCTATATCCGTAAACTCAAATGCGGACGAGCTTTCTGCCGATGTTTCGTCGACGACGGAAAATGCTTCTTTTTCAATGACAAGCCGGTTTCCCGTCATGAACATGCAGGTTGTTATCGCGTTTTTGGGGCGGAATTTTCCGTCCGTTCCCTTGCGCATTGACACCGAGTTTTCGCCGTCGAAAACATAATCTGTAAACGTTATGAGCGCGTCACTTGTATTGGCAATGTTATAAGCCGCTGCGGTTTTCTCTTCAAATTCGGCGGCTTTTTTGTTTATTTCCGCGTCCACCTCTTCACCTTTGACGAGTCCTTCGCGATTGATGATTATACATGCAACGCCCGCTGCGATTATTCCGGCGCCAAAGCCCCACCACCAGAAAAATGTGAAAAACAGTCCGACGGCCGCAATTCCCATCCCTATATACATGAGAAGGTTTTTCTGAGTGAAATACTTGTTTGTTGTTTTGTAATTCATTTGTTCCTCCGATTGAATTCTTATGCCTTTATTATACACTGAAAAAACGATAAAGTCAAACACCGATAGGTTTAGTCTGTTCGCTTTGTGGTTGATGTTGAAACCGCGCTCCGGAATCGCGCTTCATATATATAGTGTCTCAAACAGCGTTTTGGTTTGATGTTTTTATGATTTTTTGCAAATTTTTTCGGAATGGCATTACAGGAATGTCTGAATATAATATATGAAGATGACGTGCAAAAACAAAAAGCTCTGAATTTCAGAGCTTTTTGAAGTGACGGCGTCTCCGTCGCGATATGGTGCCGTGTGGCATAATTTGTACGAACCTGTTTTAGAAGAAATAGCGGTTTTATCCGCCGTTTCTATTTCGTTTTCTGTTTT
>DHMB01000049.1:0-1335 GCA_002405565.1 Clostridiales bacterium UBA4653 | reverse complement strand
CATAAAGTATTACTTCCCGTATAAACGCATTTACAATTAGTTTCCGCACTTTTATATCGTCCGTGTTATCAAACACGAATTTACTTAAATACATTTCTATATCGTCCGCAGTTAAGTATGTGTAACTGCGGGCTTTTTCTTTGCAAATTTCTATGTCGTATTGCGATATAAGGTTTTCAAGTTCGGTCAGACGGCTTTTCGTCGTTTCGGTAATTATGCCTTGCTCGATTGCCTTGACGATATTGTTTTGTGCTTTTACCGCCTCGGAACGTTTCTTTTCAATCAATTTCAAAGCCGTGTTGTCTGCGGTTTCTCTTTTATGTACGTTGTATATACCTTGCGCTATCTTTTTAAGATTGTTTACGCTTGAAAGCATTTGCACCGTTGCTTTTATAACCGTATCTTCGATAAATTGCTTTTGAACTCTGCCCATATTGCATTTAGCACGTTTACGACGTTTGGAAAGACAAATATAGTAATAATGAATCGCACCCGTGTGTGATGTTCCGCTTTCGCCACCCATTTTATGTTTGCAATCTCCGCATATAAGTTTGCCCGAAAGGATGTAATCAAATATTTCTTTTTTACGGCTCGGTGCAAGTTTATTTTCTTCGTTTATTGCGTTTACCTTATTCCAAAGTTCGTCGGAGATAATTCTCGGAAAGATGTTATCGTATAGTTCCCCTTGGTGTTCGACAACGCCGGTATATCTTTTGTTATGTAAAATGAAATACAAATACTTTTGGTCTACAAGTTTGCCGTTTTTTCTACGACAACCGCATTCCTTGAATTTACCCGCTATCGCAACGGCTTTGTAACCTTGCGAATACATTAAAAATGCGTCTTCCACGATTTTACTTTCGTATTCGTTTACAACGTATTTTTTGTCTACCATATCATATCCGAATATGTCGTGACCGCCTGTGGCTTTACCTTTACGCCAACTCTCTCTTTTAGTCCGCGATTGACTTTTTGCGTAAGTTCTTCCGAAAAATACTAATTAAAACCTTCCAAAACGGTCTCCATCATACGACCTTCGGGACTGTCGGTCAAGTTTTCCATTGCAGACAAAATAACAACGCCGTTATCTCTCAACGTCTTTTTGTGAATTACAGACTCGAATTTGTTACGACTAAATCGGTCTAATTTGTAAACTGTGACATATTTTTATGGACACTATTTTATTACCGTCCGATTTATCGCCTTTCGTCGTCGCGTTGTAGCACAGTGAAAAGCGGAAGTCAACGGCAAAAAATTCTCGCTACGACGTTTAATTGCGTCAGAGATAGCAACGCAACAATTTTTGTGCTTTTTCGTTGACTTCCGTGTAACCGA
>DHMB01000110.1:6028-6256 GCA_002405565.1 Clostridiales bacterium UBA4653 | reverse complement strand
ATAATACGAATCGAAATCCGCAAGGCACATATAAGGGTCTGAAACGCCGGGGTTATGGAGGAGGTAATCCTCAATGTTCGAGAAGTCCTCGCCCGCAAGTCCGCAGCCGATTCTGTCAATCGCACCGCGCAGACGCTCGCTCTCTTTGTAATAAAGCTGTGCGTTATAGCCGCGCTTCCAGAGCTCGTCAACCTCGTTTGCCGTAAGACCGAAGATATAGATATTATC
>DHMB01000110.1:0-5936 GCA_002405565.1 Clostridiales bacterium UBA4653 | reverse complement strand
CGCGCCGTTTATCATAAACTTCATACAGCCCGTGCCGCTTGCTTCCTTTCCGGCAAGAGAAATCTGCTCGCTTATGTCGCTTGCGGGCATAAGAATTTCCGCAAGGCTGACGTTGTATTCCTCAAGGAACACAACTTTAAGACGTCCTCTGACGTCGGGGTCACTATCGATCTGCTTTCCGAGCATACAGATAAAGCGGATTATCTCCTTTGCAAGATAATATCCGGGAGCCGCCTTTCCGCCGAAGATGAACGTCTGCGGGCGGATTGAAATGTTCGGATTTTTCTTTATTTCGTCATAAAGAGCGACGATCTTCAGGGCATTGAGAAGCTGACGCTTGTATTCGTGTATACGTTTGACCTGAACGTCGAAAAGCGAGTGAGTATCGAGCTTATCGCCCGTTTTCTTATAATAAGCCTCCGCAAAACGCTCTTTGTTTTCGTGCTTGATTGCGCGGACTCTGTCAATTACGGACTGATCGTCCCTGAATTTGAGGAAGTCCTCAATGGCTTCGGGATTTTTGCGGTATTTCGTGCCGATGGTCTCGTCAAGAAGCGACGAAAGAAGCGGATTTCCGAGGCACAGCCAGCGGCGGTGCGCTATACCGTTTGTAACGTTTGTAAACTTCTCGGGAGTTGTCTTATAGTAGTCGTGGAAAACGGTCTGACGGAGAATTTCGGAATGGAGCTTCGAGACGCCGTTGACCATATGCGATCCCACAACCGAGAGATTTGCCATTCTGACCTGCCCGTTTGCCACGATAGACATACGGGAAATTCTCGCCCAGTCGCCGGGGTAAATATTCCAGAGATCTGCGCAGAGCCTGCGGTTTATCTCGCAGACTATCGTATAAATTCTCGGCAGGCGCATGCGGAACAGCTCCTCGTTCCAGCATTCAAGCGCCTCCGGCATAACCGTATGATTTGTGTATGATACGGTTTTGACGACTGTGTCCCAGGCTGTTTCCCATGAGAATGAGTAAATATCCATAAGAAGACGCATAAGCTCGGGAATACAGAGCGCGGGGTGTGTATCGTTTATATGAATCGCGACCTTATCCGGAAGGTTTGAAAGCGTTCCGTAAACGGCGATGTGATCCGAAAGAATGTTCTGAAGCGACGCAGATACAAGGAAATACTGCTGGCTGAGACGGAGCAACTTACCTTCGGTGTGCTCATCAGAAGGATAAAGCACTCTTGAAAGCGTCTCGGCGCTTGTGTTTTCCTGAACCGCCTGCATATACTGACCCTGCGTAAAGAGCTTCATATTGAAGTTTCTCATGTCGCTCGCCTTCCAGAGGCGGAGATTGCTGACGGCGTCACAGTTTGAGCCTGATATCATCATATCATAAGGCACGGCTTCAACCTCGTCATAATCCGTATGGACTATTTCAAGTCTGCCGTTCTCCCATTTTTCGCTGACCTTACCGCCAAAACGCACGGGAAACGTCTTATCCGTTCTCGGAACAAGCCATGTCGAGCCGTTCTGCATCCATGTGTCGGGAGTTTCAACCTGGTTTCCGTCGATTATCTTCTGGCGGAAAAGCCCGTATTCATAGCATATCGAAAAGCCCGTTGCGGGATAATTTCCCGTCGTCAGCGAGTCCATAAAGCAAGCCGCAAGCCTGCCGAGACCGCCGTTTCCGAGGCCCGGATCCGGCTCCATCTCATAGATTTCGTCAAGGTCGAAGCCCATATCGCGCAGAGCGCCTCTGTACTGCTTTTCAAGTCCCATATTGAGGAGGTTGTTTTTCAACGATCTGCCGATGAGAAATTCCATGCTCATATAGTAGACGCGCTTCTTCTGCTGAGCCTTTACGGCGTGTTTGAACGTTGCCCTCTTCTCCGTCAGAGCGTCGCGGACGCTCATTATGACGGCTTTGTAAACCTGTGCTTTGGTTGCGTCCTCTGCCACCGCGCCGAAATGGCGGGAGAGCTTCTCGGAGAGCAACGTTTTTATGTCTGCTTTTGTAGTTGTGTTACCTTTTCCCATGTGTTTTTCCCTTTTGCCTTTATTGATTTATTACGTTTTCGTAAAGTCCGACATACTTCTCTGCCGAAACGTTCCACGAAAAATCTATTCTCATTATTTTGCGGACGAGCTTTTTCCAAGCCTCTTTGTCCTTATAGAGCTCCGTTGCCTGATAAATTACGTTTCCCATATCGTCTGCATTATATGCCGCAAACGTAAAGCCGTTGCCTCCTGCTCCGTAAGGCTTTATGGTGTCATAAAGCCCGCCGACCTCATGTACAACCGGTACCGTGCCGTAGCGGGAAGCAATCATCTGCGCAAGTCCGCAGGCTTCGCTCTTGGAGGGCATAAGGAATATATCGGCTCCCGCATATATCTGCTTTGAGAGTTTACGGTCGTATTTTATAAGCGACGCCGCTCTGCCAGGATATCTTGAAGCAAGCCCGCGGAAGAAGTTTTCCGTATCCGGGTCGCCCGTGCCGAGCAGGACAAACTGAATGTTATTGTTCTGCATTATTCCGTCTATACCGAATTTTACAATGTCAAAGCCCTTGTGCTCCGCAAGGCGGGATATCATCGCAACAATCGGAACGTCTGGATCAACGTTCAGCCCCGCCATCTTTTGCAGCTCTTCCTTGCATACAGCCTTTCCGGCAAGCGAACGCCAGGAATAGTTTTTCGGAATATCGGGGTCTGTTTTCGGGTCGTTCAAGGCAAGGTCGATACCGTTTATGATACCGTCGATCTTTCCGCTGTACATTCTCGTTATGTTTCCGAGCCCGTGCGCAAAGTAATCATCCTGGATTTCCTTTGCATAATGAGGGCTGACCGTCGTCACAAAGTCCGCGCAGACTATTGCTCCCTTTGTCAGGTTTATGTTGCCGTTATATTCGACAATTCCGCTTTCCGCGTCGGAGAGAGAAAAAACGTCGCCGAGTATTTCCATACCGTATTCGCCCTGGTAATCGATATTGTGTATCGTGTATACCGCCTTTACGCCTGAATAACCGTAATATGAATTATATCTGGTTTTCAGCAGTATGACGGAGAGCGCGGTCTGCCAGTCGTTGCNNGCAGCAAAGAACGGATCCTGAAGTTCGCGCGCGTAAGTCGGGCTGACCGTAACCACCTTATCGGCAAGTTCGATCGCGCCTTTCATAAGGTTAAGACATCCGTCGAACTCGATCGTGCCGTATGCGCTTTCAGGGAAGCCGAAGAGATCCGCCGCGGTGTCCATTCCGAATTTACCTTGATATTCGATATTATGAACGGTAAAGACCGACTTTATCTCCGAATATCCGAATTTATCTGCATAAAGCGTTTTGAGATATATGATCGTCGCCGCGCTCTGCCAGTCGTTGCAATCGATGACGTCGGGATAATAATCGAGCACCCCGAGCGTGTCGAGCACTGCTTTGGAGAAAAAGGCGAATCTTTCTCCGTCGTCATACGCGCCGTATATCGAGTCGCGGGCGAAATAATATTCGTTATCGATAAAATACCATTTAACTCCGTCTCTTTCGAGCGAGAAGATTCCGCAATAAAGCCTTCTCCATGCAAGCGTGACTGTTATGCTCTTTTCAAACGTCATCTCATCGCGATATTGCTTTCCTACCTTCGAATAAAGCGGCATAACGGCTCTGACATCCGCCTCCGGATGAGCCGCCTTTATCGCCGCAGGAAGCGAACCCATAACGTCGCCAAGCCCGCCGGTTGCCGCAAAAGGAAGCGCTTCGCTTCCCGCAAATAATACTGATTTCATAAAGCCTCCCGAATTTATCAGAGCATTTTGCCCTTGTCTATATAGACGGGCATCGTAAGGTGACCGGAAATGCTGACGCCGTCACGAACGACAACGTTCTTATCCGTCACAACGTACTGGAGCGTAACGTTTTCGCCCGTAAATGTGTCCTGGAAAAGTATTGAATTCATAACGACGGTGTCCCTGCCGACCTTGACTCCCCTGAAAAGTATGCTGTTTTCAACAGAGCCTTCAATCACACACCCGTCCGCTATAAGCGAGTTGCGGACAAAGGAATGGTTTCCGTAATACGTCGGAGCGGAGTTGCGGACTTTTGTATATATCGGTCGGTTTTCCGTCTCGAAGAGCTCCTTATAAAGCTCCTTGTCGCTTATGAGACGCATATTCGTATTGAAATAGTCAAGGAACGAATCAATTCCCTCAAAATGCCCGTCGTAACGGTAAACGCGGTAATTTCTGCGCTTCAGATTGCGCTGGAACACGTCGCGCGAGAAGCTAGAATAGCCGTGCGCAATAGAATCCATGACGAGCTCCTGAAGATATTTGCGGTTCATTACCATTATATTGAGGTTTACGTCAGCGTCGCCTTCAAAATCGGAGGGATGAGCTCTGTAATCCGTCATTCTTCCGGTTTCGTCCGAAACAACCACGGAAACTGCGCCCTGCATTTCCGGCGTGACGTGCATTTTCTTTATCGCGACTGTTATATCCGCGCCGTGAGAAATGTGATCGTTTATCATATCGCCGAAATCGATATTGCATATGACGTTGCAGTCCGTCAGAACGACGTAATCGCTTGTCAGGCAAGATATCGAATAGTTTACGCTCTTCAGCGCTTCAAGGCGCGTCGTGTAAAGCTCGTTTATATTGTTTGCATAAGCGGTGATGAAGGGCGTCAGAAACTTAACGCCGCCGCTTCTTCTCGCAAGATCCCAGTCCTTTCCCGTACCGATATGATCCATAAGAGAATGATAATTATAATGCGTGATTATCTTTATATCGCCTATGTTCGAATTTACCATATTCGAAAGCGCAAAGTCGATAAGGCGGTATCTGCAACCTATCGGCACGGAAGCCACCGAACGCCTGTGTGTAAGCTCGAAAAGGTTACTGTCATGTATGTTTGAAAAAATAATTCCGGTAGCTGTCATTTTGTTTCCGCTCCTTTCGATTTTTCAAGATACGCAGAGTCGACCATAAGTCCGCCTCCGAGGGTGCTTCCCGCTTCGATTTTCAGCTCTGCGCCGATAACGAGCGGCGAATCGCCGTCTTTTCTTTCCTCGCCGACCTTCGCTCCCTCGCCGATCACCGTGTCGTGGTCGATTATCGCGTATTCGACCTTCGCTCCCTTGCAGATTCTGACGCCGCTCATAATTACAGAGTTGCGGACAACCGCGCCTTCTTCGACAATTACGCCGCCGGAAAGCACGGAATTTTCAACAGTACCGTTTATGTCGCAGCCTTCCGTGACCATTGAGTTTACAAGCTCCGCCTTTTCGTCTATCCTCTGAGGCGGGTTTGCGTTGTGACGATAAAAAATTCTCCAGCTTCTGTCATAAAGATTGAATTTCGGTCTGTTTCCGAGAAGATCCATGTTGGCTTCCCAGAGGCTCTGCACCGTGCCGACGTCCTTCCAGTAGCCCTCGAAGAGATAAGCGTACATTTTCATTCCGTCGCCGAGCATTTTCGGGATTATGTTTTTTCCGAAGTCGTTTTGGGAGGCAGGATCGTCATCGTCCTCGATGAGATACTTTTTGAGGAGCTTGTAATTGAAGATGTATATGCCCATTGAAGCCTTGTTGCTCTTCGGATGGGCAGGCTTTTCCTCAAACTCGATTATTCTGTTTGTATCGTCCGTGTTGAGTATGCCGAAGCGGCTCGCCTGCTCAATCGGCACAGGAAGTACGGCGATAGTACAGTCTGCGCCGTTTTTCTTGTGTTCGGCAAGCATTTTGGCATAGTCCATTTTGTATATATGGTCGCCCGAGAGGATAAGAACGTAATCGGGGTTGTATCTGTCGATATACTGAATGTTCTGGAAAATGGCGTTTGCCGTGCCCTTATACCAGGCGGCGCCGCCCTTTCCCTGATACGGCGGGAGAACCATAACTCCGCCGTGAACGCGGTCAAGATCCCAAGGCTCGCCGTTTCCGATGTATTCATTGAGCACAAGGGGCTGATACTGCGTCAGAACGCCGACGGT
>DHMB01000024.1:4807-5460 GCA_002405565.1 Clostridiales bacterium UBA4653 | reverse complement strand
TCTGCGCCGTTGTTTGCGGCGAAGCGGATACTGTCGCCGAAGTCATAGAGGAGGGAACCGGGCATAACGGTGTCAAGGTCGATAACGCAAACGCCTTCGTTTGTTTTGTCGTCCATCATTATGTTGTTGAGCTTTGTGTCGTTATGGGTTACGCGGAGGGGAATCGACCCGTCCGCAATGCCGTCAACGATTACATGCGCATACTTTTCATACGCCTTTATGCGTTCGATTTCGTCGAGACAATTTTTGACTCTGCCTGCCTTATCGTCGTTTACAGCCTGCATAAAGTCCGCATAGCGACTGACGGTATTATGAAAGTTCGGGATGGTTTCAGAGAGCGTTTCTGCTGGGTAATCGGCGAGCTGACGCTGGAACGTTCCGAAGGCTTTTGCCGCGTTATAGAGAAGTCCGGGAGCGTCCGCCGACTGATGAGCGGTTGCATTTTTGACGAAATTGTACATTCTCCAGCAACCGTCATAAATGTGCCCGCCGTCGCGGCAGGGAATAAGCGTAAGCACCTCGCGCTTTGTGTCTCCGCCTGCGGCTTCAATCTTCTTTTTGATATGCTCGCAAACGCCGAGAATGTTGTTTGTCAGCGCGGTTACGTTCTTGAAAACCACTGTGTTTATCTGCTGGAGGACAAATTCGTCCTC
>DHMB01000024.1:4474-4752 GCA_002405565.1 Clostridiales bacterium UBA4653 | reverse complement strand
GAAACGGCGTATGTGTTGTTTATGTGACCGTCTTTCAGGGTCGTGAAGTCTACGGCGCCTCCGTCGATATCAAAGTGACTGCAAATTTCATGTATACGTTCTTCTGTCATTTTGTAAAAACCTTTCGGAATAACTTATTTTTTATTATATGCTGCGCGGAGCATTTCAATCTCGTGCTTATAGCCGTCAAAATCGTTCGGAGTTTCAAGAATGAACGGCAGATCGCACAGCGCGGGATGATTTATCACTCGCGAAAGCGCGTCAAAACCGATGTAACC
>DHMB01000024.1:539-4367 GCA_002405565.1 Clostridiales bacterium UBA4653 | reverse complement strand
GGATTTTTGCTGTCGTTTAAGTGTATCGCGCGGAGCTTTCCGAGTCCGATTACCTTGTCAAACTCATCTATGACGCCGTCGAGATTGTTTACTATATCATAGCCTGCGTCCCAGATGTGGCAGGTGTCAAGGCAAACGCCGAGCTTGTCTTTTTTATCGACTCTTGCGATTATCTCCGCAATTTCTTCAAATCTCCCGCCGACCTCAGACCCTTTACCCGCCATTGTTTCAAGGAGGACGGTTGTTGTCTGCTCCTCGGTTATGACGGTGTTCAGCAGGAAGGCGATTTCTTCAATGCCGACCTCGACTCCTTGTCCCGTGTGACTGCCGGGATGAAAATTATACATGTTTCCGGGCGTATATTCCATGCGGAGCAGGTCATCCTTCATCGTGTCAAGGGCGAACTGCCTTGTGTGCTCGTTTGAAGAGCAGGGGTTGAGTGTGTACGGCGAGTGCGCAACAAGCTGCGAAATTCCGTTTTCCGCGGCGAACGCAAGAAAAGCGTCAACGTCAGCCGGATTTATTTCTTTTGCCGCTCCGCCGCGCGGATTTCTCGTAAAGAACGCGAATGTGTCCGCTCCCATCGCCGCAGCTTCCTTGCCCATTGCAAGATATCCGCCGGACGCGGAAAGGTGACAGCCTATTTTCAGCTTATCTCTCATTATACGTTGAAACGTATCACGACGATGTCTCCGTCGCGGAATACGTAATCCTTTCCTTCGCTTCTGATGAGTCCTTTTTCCTTTGCAACCGTCATTGAGCCGCATGCGACGAGATCGTCAAACGAGATGACCTCTGCTCGGATGAAGCCTCTTTCCATGTCGGAATGTATCTTTCCTGCCGCCTGAGGCGCTTTTGTGCCGTTTACGATTGTCCATGCGCGGACTTCCTTCGGGCCTGCTGTCAGGAAGCTGATATAGCCGAGGAGGTGATAGCTTGCTCTTATGAGCGCGTCAAGACCGCTCTCCTCTATACCGAGATCGGCGAGAAACGCCTTTTTGTCGTCGCCGTCAAGCTCGGCAAGCTCCGCCTCTATCTGGGCGCATATGCTGATGAGCTCCGCTCCCTCGCTTTTTGCAAGATCGGAGAGCTTTTTATATGTTTCGCTGTTTTCAAAGTCGCCGCCGATCATGTCCTCGCTTATGTTTGCAACGTAAATTATCGGCTTCATCGAAAGAAGCTCAACGTCCTTGATTTTTTCCTTTTCCTCGTCTGTCAGCTGTATTGCGCGGGCGGAAATGCCGTTTTCAAGCCCTTCCTTTACGCGCATGAGAATGTCAAGCTCGTCCTTTAAGGTTTTGTCGCCCTTCATTGCCTTTTCCGTGCGTAGAATACGTTTTTCGAGCACTTCAAGGTCGGCGAAGATAAGCTCAAGATTTATTGTTTCAATGTCGCGGAGCGGGTTGACCTTGCCGTCAACATGGATGATGTTTGAGTCCTCAAAACATCTGACAAGGTGCACGATGGCGTCAACCTCGCGGATGTGGGAGAGGAATTTATTTCCGAGACCTTCACCCTTTGAAGCGCCGCGGACAAGTCCCGCAATGTCCACAAATTCTATGACGGCGGGAGTATATTTTTCGGGATGATACATTTCCGCAAGCACGTCAAGACGCTTGTCTGGCACGGCAACCATGCCGACGTTCGGCTCAATCGTGCAGAAAGGGTAATTTGCCGAAGCTGCGCCTGCGTTTGTTATCGCATTGAAAAGTGTGCTTTTGCCGACGTTCGGCAAACCTACTATACCGAGTTTCATAATTTTCAAGTCCTTTTTCTTTGCCGCAGAAAGCGGTTATTTTAATACATCCTATATATTATCATAATAAAGGAATTAAGTCAACGATTTTGAACAGAATTAAAAAAATTGATAAACATTGTATTAAAAATCTTTACATTTGAAAAATGTAATGATATAATTGCATTGTAACACGATTTTCAGGTGGAAAGGACGTAAAAATGAGTACAAAAATACTTGTCGTCGATGACGACGTTAACATCTGCGAAGCGATAAAATTATATCTTGCAAACGAGGGCTATGACGTTAAGACCGCAAACGACGGCGATGAAGGTATCAAGACCTTCAAGACGTTTGAGCCGGATCTTGTGCTTCTCGATATAATGATGCCTAAAAAGGACGGTAAACAGACCTGCCGCGAGATAAGAGAGATATCGAATAAGCCCATCATCATGGTTACGGCGAAGGACGAAGTCTTTGATAAGGTGCTTTTGCTTGAACTCGGCGCGGACGATTATCTCGTAAAGCCGTTTGATATGAAGGAGCTTTCCGTCAGAATAAAGGCGGTGCTTCGCCGCTATCAGAGCATTGACAACAAAACGGACAGCGAAAGCGTCTCGTTTGACAATATCGAAATTTCGCTCAGCAAATATGAGCTTAAAATCAAAGGCAAGGTTGAGGAAATTCCTCCGAAGGAGCTCCAGCTTCTTTATTTCCTTGCGTCGAACTACAACAGGGTTTTCACGCGCGACCAGTTGCTTGATAAGGTCTGGGGATTTGATTACCTCGGCGACTCGAGGACGGTCGACGTTCACGTCAAGCGCCTGCGCGAAAAGCTGGAGGGCGTCAGCGACAAGTGGGCGCTCAAAACAGTCTGGGGCGTCGGATATAAATTCGAGGTGTATTGATAAGTCGACTTGGCAGAGCGTTTTGCTCTGCCTTAAGTTTATCAAAGCGTGAAAGGGCAAGCTGTCATGGAAAAATACAGCGCAAAAAGCAGCATATTCACAAGATATATGTCTGCATTTCTGATGATAATATTTGTCAGCTTTACTATACTGACCGTCATAATTTCTTCAATGACGGTGCAGGCGGCGAGCGAGCAGAGAAAAGAGGACGCCCAGCAGAACGTCGCTCTTCTCAAAACATATGTTGACGATATATGGGGAAATTCATTTCCGCACGCCTCGTTTGAGCAGTTTGTGAGAAAGAACAGCACGGAAATTGCGACGATGATAACAATTCTTTCCCGCCGTTCGGACGAAACAAGCATTTTCATAACCGCGCCGGACGGAAGAATCCTTCTTTCGACGGACGGCAGCTATGTTGGCAAGCGCATAACCGACGGTGAAGTGCTCTCTGCGCTTACGTCGCATACTCCGACTGTGTATTCTCAGCTTTACAGCGATATGGGCGGGTTGCTCCCGAAAAAGTGCGGAATGTATGTCACGGTTTTCAATTATGGGGAGAGCTCATATGACGGGGCGCTCGTCGTCTGCTATGGGGACGGTCGTCACGACGCGCTCTCTCAAAGCACGATAAAGACAGTCATCCTGGCGAGCCTCTGGGTTATGATTGCGTCATTTGTTGCGGTTTACTTCATAAGCGAGAAAATCGTAGCTCCGATAAGACAGATGAGCGTTGCGACAAAGCGTTTTTCGGAGGGTGAATTCGACATAAAGATACCGGTTGAAGGGTCGGACGAGATTGCCGAGCTTGCGACGGCGTTCAACTCCATGGCGGACTCGCTTGCAAACCTTGAATATATGCGTTCGAGCTTCCTTGCAAACGTCGCGCACGACCTCCGCACGCCGATGACGAGCATTTCGGGCTTTATAGACGGAATTCTCAGCGGCGCAATCCCGCAGGAACAGCAGAGCTATTATCTCGGCGTCATAGGGCAGGAAATCCGCCGTCTTTCAAGACTTGTGTCAAACCTTCTTGACATTTCGAGAATGGAGGCGGGAAACAGAAAGTTTGAAAAAACTCCGTTTGACATCTGTGAAACGGCGAGAATAATTCTTCTCACATTCGAGGCGAAAATCGACGCTAAAAAGCTCAATGTCGAGTTTGACGCGCCGGACGACAGGCTT
>DHMB01000024.1:0-471 GCA_002405565.1 Clostridiales bacterium UBA4653 | reverse complement strand
GGACGACAGGCTTTATGTCTATTCCGACAAGGACGCCGTTTATCAGGTGCTTTATAACCTTTGCGATAACGCCGTGAAATTTTCAAAGGACGGCGGGGTATACCGTATCACAATAAAGGATGTAGGGGACAAGGTCAGCGTTTCCGTGTTTGACGAGGGAATCGGTATTTCGAAAGAAGATTTGCCGAACGTCTTTGACCGTTTCTACAAGAGCGATAAGAGCCGCGGGCTTGACAGAACTGGCGTCGGTCTCGGGCTTTATATAGTCAAGACGATAATGGACAACCTCGGCGAGCAGATAACCGTTGACAGCGTCCAGGGCGAATACTGTAATTTCACGCTGACATTGACGAAATATACGGGTAAATTGCCGTCCGCGCAGGAACAGCGTATTGACAAAAAAGAATAAAAAGTATATTATAAATACGTCCACACATGTTGCGGACGTATTTTGATTATAAAACGGAGGAC
>DHMB01000124.1 GCA_002405565.1 Clostridiales bacterium UBA4653 | reverse complement strand
CTTCGGAGCATTTGCTCAGATCATTCCGGGCGTTGACGGTCTTATCCACATCTCTCAGATCGCAGACAAGAAGCTCACTCATCCTTCCGATGTTCTTGAAAAAGGACAGGTCGTTGACGCAAAGATCACCGACATCGACGATGAGAAGCACAAAGTCAGCCTTTCTGTCCGCGCTCTTCTCAATGCCGACGAGGCAGAGGAAGCTGCTCCCGCAGATGAAACGACAGACGCCGAATAATCGGAAAAGCGACATAAGACACAAAATCCCAAGCTCCGGCTTGGGATTTTTTCTTTGCTCTATTTTTTAACGGAATGTTAAGAAAACATTGACAAATCAAATATCGTATGATATAATATCAGCTGTACATTCGTACAAAAACTCACTGAGGTGAACAATGAATACCCAAAGAGAAAATTCACGCGATAAAATACTCGAAGCGGCGTTCAGACTGCTCTCCAAAAAGGGCTATGCGAACGTTTCCATGCGCGATATAGCCGCGGAGGCGCAGGTCGCATTGGGACTTCTGACATATCACTTCCGCACAAAGGAAAACCTTTTCACGGCGCTTGCCTCAAAGCTCGTCTCAACCTGCTTTGATGACGTCGTTCGCGAAATGGAGCGCGGCAGGGACGAAGAAGAAAGAATGCACCTTCTCTCCGAATATTTCAAGAAAATTCTCATAGAACGTCCGGACGTGATGAAGATTTTTCTCGACTTCTCCATTCAGGCGATGTGGAACAGATCGTTTAAGTTTCAGGTCACATACCTGTTCAACAAGCTCGCGGAGCTCATCCGTGACGACGTTCTCTCAAAAAAGCCCTCGGAGGACAGTCCCGTTCTCGGAAAATACGGTGCGGAGGCTGTATCAAAGGTCATCCTCGGCTCGCTTTACGGAACGGCATTTCAGGTTCTCCTTGCCGGAAAGAGCCGGAAAGAGCTTGACGAGATCTTCGGTCTCGGAAACACGCTTATCGAAATTTGCAGTAAATAAGAGGTCATCATAATGGCAAAAGACAAAAAGAAAAAGGAAAACGCACTGCCCGAGGAAAGCACCGCGAATACGAAGGAAAAGGTCAAAAAAGCGAAGAAAAAGCGCGGCGATCGCAGAGACGGCAGGCTTGTCCGCGAGGCGGATTCAATGCACAAGTTCGTCGGATTTTTGCTTCCGAACAGGTGCGATAACGAAGCCGTCATGAGCGAGCTTGTCGATATGACCGCCGTTGAAGAGTTCGTTAAAATGAAGAACGCAGACTCGCCGGACTTCAAATATACAATGTTTCACGTCATCTGCGCGGCTGTTGCAAAAGTGCTTTACGACCGCCCGAAAATGAACTATTTCTATGCGGGCAACCGCCTTTATGAGCGCAACGAGATTTCGTTTTCGTTCGTTGTGAAGAGACAGTTTGTTGACGCTTCCGAGGAAGCGCTCGCGATAATAAAGCTCGATAAGGAAAGTGACGTTTCCCCGCTTGAACAGATATACGGCAAGGTGAAGAAATTCGTCACGCACGTCCGTAGCGAAAACAAGACGGACGGCACGACCGATATCATCTCGGTGCTCGTCAAGTCTCCGCGCCCGATAATGAAGTTCATAATCAGTATACTCAATTTCCTTGAAAACCGCGACTGGCTCCCGCGCGACCTTGTCGAATTCGACCCATACCATTCAAGCGTTTTCATATCGAACACGGGAAGCATAAAGCTCTCAGCGCAGTATCATCATCTGACGAACTGGGGAACGAATTCGTTCTTCATTCTCGTCGGCGAGAAGCGCCTGCACCCGTTTTATGACGAAAACGGCAATGTCACAATGAAAAATGCGCTCGAACTGGGGCTGACAATCGACGAACGCATTGCAGACGGCGTATATTTTGCAAAAAGCATAAAGTTGCTCCGCAAGCTCCTTCAGAATCCGGAGTTGCTTGAGTTGCCGCTTCAGACAGAAATAGAATTTGAATAATAAACCGGAGGACAAATATATGCAACCCAAAACACCATGGATATCCCATTACGGCGACGTACCGTTCCATCTCGAATACCCGAAGGACTCGATGAGCGGAGTTGTTCTTGCAACGGCGGAAAAATATCCGTCGCTCCCCGCTCTCTCATATATGGGAAGAATAATTCCCTATTCTCTCCTCGAAAAAAACATAAAAATCACGGCAAGAGCGTTTGCTTCGATCGGCATAAAGGAAGGCGACAAGGTCACCGTTTGCCTGCCGAACATTCCGCAGGCTATCTATTGCCTCTACGCTCTGAACTACATCGGCGCAATTGCAAGCATGATTCATCCCCTCTCCGCAGAGAGCGAGATTGAATTCTATCTCCGCACAGCGGGCTCGAAATGCGCGATAACGCTTGACCAGTTCTATCCCAAGTTTGAAGAGGTTATGAAAAAATATCCTCTTGAAAAGCTGATAATCGCAAGCGCGGGAAATGAGCTCGGCGCCGTCAAAAAGGTCGCCTTCTCGCTTATAAACCTCGGCAAAATGCCCAAGCTCCCGAAGAATGATACAGTCATGAAATGGAACGAATTTTTTGCCCTCGGCAAGAAGTTCAAGGGAGACGAGCCGAAGGTTGAAAAATGCGATAAGGACGTCGCCGTTATCCTCTTCTCCGGCGGTACAACGGGAACAACAAAGGGCATTATGCTCTCGAACCTCAATTTCAATGCGCTTGCTCTCCAGACGGCGGCAATGTCGCATTACGATATCCACGCAATGAAAATGCTTGCCGCCATGCCCGTTTTCCACGGGTTCGGTCTCGGCGTATGTATTCACACGATGATGGTTGCGGGCGGACTTTCAATCCTCGTTCCCCGCTTCAACGTCAAAGCTTATGCAAATCTCATAAAGACTGAAAAACCGAATTTCATCGCCGGCGTGCCCACGCTCTTTGAAGCCATCACAAGAAACCCGTATCTCGACGGCGTCTCTCTCGACTTCCTCCGCGGCGTCTTCTCCGGCGGCGACTCGCTCTCAGTTGAGCTCAAAAAGAAATTCGATAAATTCCTTGATGACCACGGCTCCCCCGTTCACGTCCGCGAGGGCTACGGAACAACGGAATGTGTCACGGCAAGCTGTCTCACACCGTATTGCGAGGAACGCGAAGCCAGCATAGGACTTCCCTATCCCGACACATATTATCAGATATGCGCCGTCGGCACCTGCGATGAAGTTCCTTACGGCGAAGAAGGCGAAATCTGCCTCTGCGGGCCTTCCGTAATGGTCGGATATATGAATAACGAGGCTGAGACGGCAAACACCCTCCGCACCCATGCTGACGGAAACGTCTGGCTGCACACGGGAGACCTCGGAAAAATGGATGAAGACGGCTTCATCTATTTCAAGCAGCGCATAAAGAGAATGATAATCACAAGCGGATATAACGTTTATCCCTCGCAGATTGAAAACATTCTCGACGCTCATCCGAAGGTTCAGATGAGTTGCGTCATCGGCGTAAAAGACCCTTACAAGATGCAGAAGGTGAAAGCGTTTATCGTCCTCAAAGACGGAATAAAGCCCTCCGAGGATATTCGTCAGGAACTTCACGAATATTGCAAAAAGAATGTTGCAAAATACGCTCTTCCCTATCAGATAGAGTTCCGCGAGGAGCTTCCGAAAACGCTTGTCGGCAAGGTCGCATATACCGTTCTCGAAAAAGAAGCGGAAGAAAACAAGTAAACAAAAAGAGCAAAAGCCGATCGGCTTTTGCTCTTTAATTTTGCAAATTTGTATTGCAGAGACGCGCACAGTCGGTTATAATATAGTCAGAAGTTTTTAAGGGGGGCAGAAAATGACGGAGAGAGAAAAATTCGCGCAATACAACGGAATACTTTTCAAAAAGCTCGGCGTTTTTATAAATCACGAAGCCGATTTTATCCGTCCGGAATTTATAGAGAGTTTATGCCGCGACTGCGACGTCTCAAAGGAAGAAGCCTATTGCTTCACCCTCGCGGCGGCAATCGATCTTGACACGGAGAAAAGTCCGCGCGACGCCGAAATTTTTGAAGAATACTTTCCCCGCATGGTTCACCTTCTGAGCACATCGGACTACACTGTCAATCCGTATTTTCGGAACATAAAAATCCCCGATAAAGCGCTTGGCAAATGGGAGCTTTGCCATAAAAAATACGCCCCTTATCAGGCGTTCGTCTTTGACGACCCTCTCGTCCTGCGCGACGGACGAATCATCCCGCAGATAGGCTTTTTTGATGAAGAATTTGAATATCCCGCTGTGCTTGAAGGCGGAACGGAATGGATGCTGATAACTCCGAACGAGATAAACACAATGCGCGCGCCGATTGAAAGAGCGCACGGAAACGTCCTGACGTACGGGCTCGGGCTTGGATATTTTGCGTATATGGCGGCGGAGAAGGAGAATGTTGCGTCGGTTACGGTCGTCGAGCGGGACGATGACGCCATTTCCCTTTTCAATGAAATTATTCTGCCGCAGATTCCCCGGTCGGAGAAGATAAACATCGTCCGCGCCGACGCTTTTGAGTTTGCGGAGAGCCTGAATGAAAGCTCCGGATATGATTTCGTCTTTGCCGACATCTGGCACGACCCCATCGACGGCGTTCCCGCCTATAAGCGACTGAAAAAGGCGGAAAAGCGTCTCCCGAGCGCCGAATTTGCTTATTGGATAGAAAAAACGCTTAAAATCTATATTTGATTTTCTCATGACAAAACCGCCCTCGGGCGGTTTTTGCGTTCTTAAATATAGCCTGCAAAAATATAACCGCTTACCGCATAGCGCGGAAAACGGTTATTTTTTTATTTGAATGTCAATCTCCGAAAGAAAACATTTGACTTGCGCGGAATTAAAGCGAGTTCAGAAATTCGATCAGCAGTTTTTTCTGATTTGCCGAAAGGTGCGACATTGCCATGTTCATATCCGACTCTTCCTTCGGGTCGGAAAAAAATTCTCTGAGCGAAATGCCGAGCGCATCGCATATAAGAGTCAGATGACCGACCGTTATATCGGCTTCGCCAAGCTCGACGCGGCGCAGATGCGTCTGGGACACCCCCGCCCATTCTGCCAGCCTGTTCTGGGTGAAGCCGCGCTTTTCCCTTAATTCCTTTATACGGCTACCGACAGTCATTTAATGCCTCCGTTTTATTCTTATAGATATATTGTATCACCTTATCGCACCTATTATTATTTCTATAAAGTCTCGCATTAAACTTTATAAGACTGAAACCGTTTTTTATATGTCATTTCGTGCAGGCTTCCCCGCGGCAATAGCTTTCGCCGCGTTGATAATTGTGCTATATTCACTATTTTTCAGCCGCGTTTTGTGAATGTTGACAAAATTTAATCAACATATTCTTTTAAGATTGACTTTTTATTCTTATAAGTATATAATATTTACAAATACCGACACGATTTGCCGTGTATTGAACATCATCGCCTTTGCGTCAGAAGGACACGAAGCCGCAAAGGAAAATCATTATTATTTTAAGGAGAACAATAAAGATGGGAAAATTCGTAGAAAACAATTTAACAAAAAACGAGAAAGTGGTAAAAGACTGTAAGACAAACGGTCTCTTCCTCGTTCCGACTTGGATCAAGGGCATACTGTTCTGCTGGCTGCTCCTTATCCCGCTCATAAAAGCAATTATTGAAACAATCGCCTTCACAAAGCGCGAGCTCGTGCTCACGAACAAAAAGGTTGCGGGCAGAGTCGGACTTGTAAACACTCAGTCCATGGATATTCCGCTCAATAAAGTCCAAAATGTTGCCGTAGTACAGAAGCTCGGCGGAAAAATATTCAACTATGCAACGATTGAGATAACGTCTGCCGCAGGAAAGTTCATTTATGCGGGAATGAAAAATGCAGAAGATTTCAAGCGCGCCGTAATCGCTCAGCAAGATCAGTTCGAAGAAGACAGAATCAAAGAGCAGGCTTCTCAGATGGCAAGTGCCGTTGCAGGCGCTATAAAATCATAAGATGAACGCGCCAACAGGTAATTTTATCCTGAAGCCCGGTGAGGAAATCGTAAAAAGAGCTGACAATAGCTTCGCCGCAAAAATCGTTTTTTGGGTGTCTGTTCCCGCTTATGTCCTTATAGCGTACATACCGACAATTGACCTCGGTCTTTTCAGGCTTATTGCAGCAATATCTGAAGACGCGGGAGAAGTGCTTCGTATTGTGTCCGCTGTAATAATTGCGTTTTTTGCAATCATTTGGATATGTTTTTGTCTCGTTGCAACAAGAAGGAAGAAAAACGGATTTATCCTGCTTACCGATTCTCGTGTCCTCGGAGAGCAGGACGGTCATATACTTGATGAAAGTATACATAACATAACCGATGTTCATATTGAACAGTCGCTTTACGGAAAAATTTTCGGCTATGCAACTCTGACGGTTACGACAACCGGCTACAACCTGACAGTCAAAAATCTGGCTGGCGGTGTCGAAATGAGAAAAGCCATTCTCAACGCCGCAGAAATAAAATATTATTGAATTGCATTTTTGATATTCAATATTAAAAACATCCCCATAATCCCCAAAGCAAAAACAGCTTTCCCCACATCGGAAAGCTGTTTTTGCTATTGAAAATCAGCTTTCGCTATGATATAATCCTATAAAAGAACTTCCTTTCAAAAAGAGGTCATAATGAAATATTCTATAATAAACGAAAGAAAAATATCAAAGCTGATAAAGGAAATGACGGTTGAAGAAAAGGTTCTCCAGCTTCAGCAGGTCGCCGCAAACGGAGACAGCGAGGTTTTTGAGAGCTTTATCCGCCGCGGCGCGGGCTCGTTTCTTCACGTCCTCGGCAAGGACGCCGACGCGATAAGAGAAAAAGCGGCGCAGACAAGAATGAAAATCCCGCCGATATTCGGCATAGACGCAATTCACGGTCATGCGCTTGTAAACGGCGCGGTTGTGTTCCCTTCACAGCTCGCGGCGGCTTGCTCATGGAACAGAGAGCTCATCCGTCAGATGGGAAAGGCAACGGCGGAGGAGGTCAATGCGGACGGGCTTGATTTTGTCTTCTCTCCCGTGCTCTGTCTTGCGAGAGATACCCGCTGGGGTCGTGTTGACGAAACGTTCGGAGAAGATCCGTATCTTGCGGGCGAGCTCGGAGCGGCAATAGTCCACGGCTATGAGGATGACGGACTCGTCGCCGCCTGTCTCAAGCATTATATCGGTTACGGCGAGGCGACCGGCGCGCGCGACGCATATGACACGGAAGTGACCGAGCGCAAGATACGCGAGGTGTTCCTCCCGCCGTTTGTAAAAGGCATAAAAGCGGGCGCAAGCACCGTTATGACGGCATACGGCTCAATTGACGGCGTACCGATGACAGTCCACAGGCGACTTCTCTCCGAGGTGCTGAAAAAAGAACTCGGCTTCAAGGGCTTTGTCATAACAGACTGGGACAACGTCAAAAGCTATATAAGAAAACAGCGCGGAGCGGAAAACTTCTCCGAAGCGTCAAAGGCAACTCTCGAAGCGGGCAACGATATGGCGATGGTATCGACAGACTTCTGCGAAGCCGTCATTGCGGGCGTCCGTAGCGGCGCCATAAGCGAAAAAACAGTCGACAACGCCCTGCGCCGCATACTGCGCGTCAAATTCTCGCTCGGACTGTTCGATAAAAACAAAAAACGTCTGCCGAGAAGCGTCATCGGCTCAAAGGAACATATAGAAATAAATCACAAGCTGGCGAGAGAAAGTCTTGTCCTGCTTGAAAACGACGGCACTCTGCCGCTGAAGTCCGCGCCGAAAACAATCGCTGTCATCGGCCCGAACGCAGACAATATAAAGGCGCAATACGGCGACTGGACATTTTTCAGTCACCCCGACCCGCACCCGGACGCCGTCCCCGCGGGCGACGTTTATACCGTTCTGCGCGGAATAGAGACGGTATTCCCCGATTCGGGAATAATCTATAAAGAATGTTGCGGAATTCATTCGTCGACCGAGGACGATATCAAGGTTGCGTCCGTTGCGGCAATGATGGCGGATATCGTCATTTTCGTCTGTGGAGATGACCTTTCCCTCAACGGCGAAACGCGTGACAGAGCAAATCTTGAGCTTTCGGGCAGGCAAAACGAAGTCTTTGACGCTCTGAAAAAGTCCAAAAAACCGATTATAGCAGTTCTCGTAAACGGCAAGCCTCTCTGCATTGAAAAGGTTGCAAAAGGGTCAAACGCCGTGATTGAAATGTTCAACGGAGGTGACCTCGGCGGTCTTGCCGTGGCAGAGCTCATCGCCGGAAAATTCTGCCCGAGCGGAAAATTGCCGATTTCATTCCCACGCGCGTCCGGTCAGGTTCCCTGTTATTACAATCATCTTTCCGGTTGGCACGGCGGAAAATATATCGACGTTGACGACGGCGCTCTCTATCCCTTCGGTTACGGACTTTCGTATACGTCATTTGAATATTCCGATATGAAGCTCTCCAAAGGTACGGCGACGGCAAAGGACACAATCGACGTTTCCGTAACCGTCACAAATACAGGAAGCTATGACGGAATGGAGATTGTTCAGCTTTATTACAGAGACGAGATTTCAAGCGTTATGCAGCCTGTCATCCAGCTTTGCGGATTTGAAAAGGTCGGCATAAAGGCGGGCAAGAGCAAGAGAGTGACAATACCTCTCAAAATCTCCGATCTTGCAATCGTTCATCCGGATCTGAAAGCATATGTCGAGCCCGGAAAATTCACGATATACATCGGCAAAAACACGGAGGAAAATCTCTCCGCGCCGCTGACAGTCATATAAAAGGAGAAAAAGCATGGATATTGAGAAAAAGCGCGCCGAAATCGATGAGATTGACGCATATCTGACAAAGCTCTTTCTGCGCAGAATGCAGATCTGCGGGGAGATCGGTCATTATAAAAAGGATAATGACATCCGCGTTTATGATGAAGAGCGCGAAAAAGAGATCTTCGCAAAGGTAAAAGCGATGACGCCCGAAAAAATGCAGGAATATACGGAACTCCTCTATGAAACGGTCATCGGGCTGGCAAACGCATATCAGCTTGAGATAAGAAACGAGGGCTGAACGCCGTTGAATGTCGGCGGATAAATATACAGCAAATCGCCGAATTTTTTATCGATAATATTTTTGAAATAAATAATTTTTATTGTTTTCCTCCAAAAACTTGACAAATTCTGCGAAAAGGAGTACAATAGTTTCATTATATGTTTCACTTTTGTGTAAACAGAGTTTTAACGCATTTTTAAGGAATGGAAAACAAATGGAAAACAAACTGACCAAAAAATACGGTCTGCTGACAGCGATATGTATGGTTGTCGGTACGGTCGTCGGCTCCGGAATATTCTTCAAAGCCGGAAAAGTCCTGCAAAACACAAACGGCAATATGCTGAAATGCCTTGTAACAGTCGGCGGAGTCGGGCTGATAATGCTCGTCTGCTCTTATGTTTTCTCGGTTCTTGCACAGAAACACGAAAAAGTAAACGGCATTGTTGACTATTCGGAAGTCACCTGCGGAAGAAAGTTTGCGTACATAGTCGGCTGGTTTATGACCACCATCTATTACCCGACAATCACCTCAACCCTCGCATGGGTGTCCGCGCAGTACACCTGCGTGCTCTTCGGATGGAACCCCTTCAGTGACCTTCACCTTGTCGTCGCGGCGTTTTATCTCGTCATGGGGTATTTTGTAAACGCCATTTCGCCGAAGGTCGCAGGCAAATTCCAGGTCAGTGCAACCTTTATAAAATTCGTCCCGCTCCTTGTGATGGGCGTTGTCGGAACGATTGTCGGGCTTACAAACGGCAACATCGGCGAGGCTTTCAAAGCCAATATCGCAGTTGAAGGCGGCTCCGGCAGCATAATCACAGCGATGTGCGCTTTCGCTTTCGCATATGAGGGCTGGATAATAACAACGTCGATAAACTCCGAGCTCAAAAATTCAAAGAAGAACCTGCCGATAGCCCTCGTGCTCGGCGCGGTAATTGTTGTCGGCATATACCTTCTGTATTTCCTCGGTCTTTCCGGCGTACTCAAAACGGAAGAGCTTATGGCTTCCGGAGACGTTCCGAAGGACGCATTTACGGCGCTCTTCAAGAACGAAGTTTTCGGCACGATTGTTTACGTGTTTATAGTCATCTCCTGCCTCGGAACGATGAACGGGCTTATGCTCGGTTGTTGCCGCGGTATGTATTCGATAGCAATCCGCGGAGAGGGACCCGCATATAAGATGTTTGCCCAGATAGACGATGAGACAAACATGCCGCACAACTCGTCAATCATCGGCGTTGCACTCTGCATGCTCTGGATGCTTCAATGGGAAATGGGACTCATTCAGAATAAGCTCCCCGCTATCATCGGCTGGGAAAACGATGAGCTCCCGATCATCACTCTTTACGGACTCTATATCCCGATATTCATCGTAATGATGATAAAGGGCAAAGGGCTGAATGTGTTCCAGAGATTCGTTATGCCCGCCGTTGCGTGCGTGTGCTGCGGATTTATGGTCTATTCCGCAATAGCGGCGTACAAAATTCAGTCGCTTTATTATCTGATTGTATTTGCGGTTATCGCAATCGTCGGTATGCTCTTCTACAAGGGCAAGCTGAGCCTTGCGTTTTTCAAGAAAGAAAAGAAGATCGACGAGCAGACAGAGGATATGATCCTGACATACAAAAGCATGCTTGACAGCGGCGAGATTTCCGAAGCTGAGTTTGAGGAAAAGAAAAAAGAGCTTCTCGGTATCTGATCCGAATAAATGAAACAAAAAACCACCCGCAAATGATATGCACCCCAAAAGTTAGACACTTATGGAGGCACTTCATAAGCGAGTGGTTTTTCTTTTGCAATAACAAAGGGACTGCAAACGCAGTCCCTTCGTATTTTCAGACGTCCTTTTTCCCCGCCGGGCCGTGTACGGCGTAATTAACACCCTGCTTTTGGCAAGGACGGCATCCTATTGCCCCGCTTTACTGCTCCCAGCGTCCGCGCCGAATCGTGTCATAAGCAGGAGACGGGCGGGAGGTCTGCAAACCGCGGAACGGTCGGACTCCAATTACGTGTTGTAGGTTTAATTGAAACCGTATCACGAGAAGGGCAGGAAAAT
The DNA here is from genome assembly GCA_002405565.1 of Clostridiales bacterium UBA4653. GTDB lineage: Bacteria > Bacillota > Clostridia > Oscillospirales > CAG-272 > CAG-841. The sequence continues at coordinate 5,499 of DHMB01000124.1, read as the reverse complement.
CTTATTTGTCTGAATTATCGTCGTAGTCTATATCAGAGAAAAACTCGTCCTCAAATATATCGGAAACTCTGTCGAATTCGTCGTCATCGTCAACCGATACGAGAATATCTTCGCCGTCTTCATCCTTTTCGAGCTTGAGAAGGACATATTCTCCGTTTTCGTTGTCTTCAAGCGGAAGAAGAGCGTAATAGGTTATTCCCTCTATCTCTTTTTCAGCCATTACTTCAAAATTACACTCTTTGCCGTCTTCATCGGTCAGAGTGATTATATTTTCATCTCTGTATTCGTCTGTCATTTTGTATCTCCGTGATTTTATTTTTTCTCGTCTGATTATATTTTATACTATTTCAGCGAATATGTCAATAGCTTTTGCTTTATTTGGACGGGTCAAGATACTTCCAATAGCCGACAATATACGACATTCCCGACCAGACCGTCATAACGGCGGCAGCCGCCATAAAGATATACGTTGCTACGTGTCTTTCCCATATAAGCGGCTCGATCATCGCCGTCAGTATGAAGAACATCTGCGTGCAGGTTTTTATCTTGCCGAGCCAGCTCGCCGCAACGACCTTTTTATCAGGGCTTGACGCAACGACAAGACGCATGCTTGTCACCGCAAGTTCGCGCAGAAGCACAACCATAAACGTGCAGAAGAAGAGCACGGAAAAGATCATCGAGTTTGATGCGCCAGTCGCAGCTTCAAAGGAGAGCGACGCAAGCGCGGCAAGAACGAGGAACTTGTCTGCAAGGGGGTCAAGAAATTTTCCGAAATCCGTTATCAGATGATATTTTCTTGCGATTTTGCCGTCAAGAAAATCCGTAAAGGACGCAATCGCAAAAACGCATATAGCAACTACTCTGCCCCACACTTCCCCGCCGAAGCCGAGGATGAAAACAAGATATACGGGCACAAGGAGCAATCTCAAAACGGTCAGTCTGTTCGGAACATTCATTTTCATTTCATTATTCCCCTTTCCTTATCACCTTGCCGACAAGGTCGTAATCAAGAACCTCTTCAATCTTCACGCAGACAAACTCTCCTTCTCTTAGGCGCTTTTTACCGAGCTCGTTTGTGAAGAACACCTTCGTGTCTATGTCGGGAGCGTCCGACGCGCTTCTGCCGTAATATGATTCGGAAACGGGGTCAAAGCCCTCGCAAAGCACGGTGACCGTTTTTCCTATCATCTTTTCATTCAGTTCCGACGAGACGGCAAGCTGCTCGCGCATGATAATGTCATAGCGATCCTGCTTTGTCTGTTCATCGATCTGATCGGGCATATCGGCTGCCGGCGTCCCCTCCTCCGGAGAGAATGTGAATGCGCCGAGACGGTCAAATCTTGTTTCCTTTACGAATTCGCAAAGCTCCTCAAAATCCTTCTCCGTCTCGCCCGGGAAGCCGACCATAACCGTCGTTCTTATGCATATTCCGGGAATGTTATCGCGCAGCTTTTTGATAACGCTTTTTATGAGCGCCGATCTGCCGTGGCGGTTCATTCTTGCAAGAACGCTCTCCGAAATATGCTGAATCGGCAGGCCTATGTATTTGACGACTCTGTCATTCGTTTTGATTTCTTCAATCAGCTCGTCCGTTATCTTGTCCGGATAGCAATAAAGAAGGCGTATCCAAGGGATATTCGTTTCCTTCGTTATCGCGCGGAGAAGCTCGGCGAGCTTGTATTCGCCGTAAATGTCAAGGCCGTAACGCGAGGTGTCCTGAGCGATGAGGTTCAGCTCTTTTACGCCGATCTCCTCAAGCTCCTTTGCCTCTTTTACAATGTCCTCAATCGTTCTCGAACGCATTCTGCCGCGTATGGAGGGGATTGCGCAGTATGTGCAACGGTTGTCGCAGCCTTCCGCAATCTTCAGATACGCCGTGTATTCGGGCGTCGTGACAATTCTCTCTCCGCCGAGAGGAAGAGCTTCTTTGTCTCCGTAGCTTTCGTAATGTTCGCCGTGGAGAACCGCTTCAACAGCTTCACAGATTTTCGCCTCCGAGCCGAGCCCGAGCACAGCGTCAACCTCCGGCAACTCCGATGAAATCTGCTCGCGGTATCTCTCCGCAAGACAGCCCGTTACGATTATCGCCTTCAGCTTCTTGTGCTTTTTCAGCCACGCGACGTCAAGAATACTGTCAATCGACTCCTTTTTTGCGCTCTCGATAAATCCGCAGGTGTTGACGACTATAACGTCCGCTTCAATATCCTCCGGCGTTATCTCATAGCCCGCCTTTGCAAGCCTTGCAAGCATAACCTCGGTATCTGCCAGGTTTTTCGAGCAACCGAGCGAGATAAATCCGACTTTAACAACTTTCTTTGCCATCTTTTCTTGTCCTTTTGGTTATTTTTGATTTACTGTTTTTTATATGTCGTGCCTGTCGGCGTGTCAACAAGAACTATTCCCTGAGCCAAAAGCTCCGCTCTGATAGCGTCCGCCTTCGCATAATCCTTCGCCTTTTTCGCCGCCGCTCTCTCCGCTATTTTCTCAAGGATTGCGGGGTCGCCCTCTTCTGCCGAAGGCTCTTCCTTTTTGACCGCCGCGTCTTTAAGTCCGAGAGAGAGGACGGAATCGATTGCGTCGATAGCGGCGCGCTTTTCCGCACCCGTTGCGTCGGATTTGAGGACGTCATAAAGAGACGTTACGGCAAGGGACGTGTTCAGGTCACTTGACATTGCGTCATTAAAGCCCGCAAGCAAAGCCTTCACTTTTTCTGGGTTGACTTCGCCCGTGCGCTCCGTCGCCGCAACTCTTGCATAGAGCTTTGAATATGCCGCCGCCGCATTGTCAAGCGAGGCAAAGGAGAAGGTCAGCGGTTTTCTGTAATGGCTCTGGAGGCAGAAATATCTGTATGCAAGCGGGTCATAACCCTTTGATTTGAGAAGCGAAACTGTCAGAAATTCGCCCTTTGACTTGCTCATTTTGCCCGTTTCGTCATTGAGGTGCTGAACGTGGAACCAGTAGCCGCACCATTTGTGACCAAGGTATGCTTCGCTCTGCGCAATCTCGTTTGTGTGATGCGGGAAGATGTTATCAACTCCGCCGCAATGAATATCAAGATATTCGCCGAGATATTTCATACTTATGCAGCTGCATTCGATATGCCAGCCGGGGTAACCGACGCCCCATGGGCTGTCCCATTTCAGCTCCTGCTCATCAAATTTCGATTTTGTAAACCAAAGAGCAAAGTCGCTCTTGTTTTTCTTGTTTTCGTCCTCGGAAACATCGTCGCGGACGCCGACCATAAGGTTTTCCGTGTTGTCTGCGTGACCGGCAAGCTCGCCGTAGTTTTCCGATTTAGACGTATCAAAATACACGTTTCCGCCGGCAACATAAGCATAGCCCTTGTCTATAAGCGCGGAGATAACGCGGATAAAATCGTCAATACAGCCCGTCGCAGGCTGAACAATTTCCGGCTTTTTGATGTTCAGCGCGTCGCAATCGGCAAAGAAAGCGTCCGTATAAAACTGCGCCACCTGCATAACCGTCTTGTGTTCACGCTTTGCGCCCTTGAGCATTTTGTCTTCGCCCGTGTCGGCGTCGCTCGTCAGGTGACCGACGTCCGTTATGTTCATCGCGCGCGTGACATCATATCCCGCAAAACGCAGATATTTTTCAAGCACGTCCTCCATCATATACGAGCGAAGATTTCCTATATGTGCATAATGATAAACGGTCGGGCCGCAGGTATACATTTTGACCTTGCCGCTTTCGTGCGGAACGAATTCCTCAACCGTTTTTGTAAGCGTATTATAAAGCTTCATACTGCCTCCGAAGATATATAACTTTTCTATTGTATTATAATACAATTTCTTGTGTTTGTAAAGATATGTTTTACTAAAAATAGAGCCGCACAGAGTGTTTTTCTCCGCGCGGCTCCGCTTTTCAGTTTTTGCTTTCGAGTTGAGCTTTGATCATCATATCCTTGACCTTCATCAGCCTTGTCAGATTGCCTCGCTCGTTTTCCTCCAGCTTCATAGTTATCGATTTGATTGTCTCTTCGATCTGCGGAATCATAACGTGCTCAAGCGCGTTTACTCTTCTGCGCGTCTTTTCGATCTCCTCCGCCATAAGCTGCGAGCTCTTTTCAAGCTCTGCGAGCTTTATCATATCCGGAAGTATTTCGGAAAGCTCCAGAACAGCCGTATCGATCTCGCCTGACGTAAACGCCAGACCGAAGTTATATCCGTCCGACTGTTGCGCGCCTTTGAGGTCATAACTGAATACCGGGACGACAACGCTCATAACGTTCTTTTCCGAAATGTCAAGCGAGACCTCCTTTTTCGGGAGCATAAGCGCTTCCGTCATAACCTTCGGAGACGTAACTGCGGAGGCAAGCGCAAAGCTCTTGTTTGACTTTTCAAGCGCCGCCTCAACCTTTTCCCTGACGGTTTTCGTCTCGCGGACAACATCGAGAAACTGCTTCATCAGCTCGTCCCTCTTGTCCTTGAGCAGTTTATGACCTCTTCTTGCAACGGCAAGACGGTTTTTCAGCTTTTTAAGCTCCATACGCGTAGGATTTACGCGAATCTGCGCCACTTTCGGTCACCTCCCGTCGGTTTAGTTTTCTTTCGGCCAGTATTTATCAAGAATTTCGGGCTTGATACGCTTCATCTCCGAGCGCGGCAGGAGCTTTAAGAGCTGCCAACCGATATCAAGCGTCTGTTCTATCGTTCTGTTTTCATAAAAACTCTGGTTTACATAGAGCTTTTCAAATTCATCCGCAAATTTTGCATAGAGACGGTCGATAGGCGTAAGCGCCGCCTCACCGAGGACGACCATAAGCTCCTTTGCTTCCTTTCCTCTTGCATAGCTTGAGAAAAGCTGGTTCATCGTTCCGGCGTGATCCTCTCTTGTCTTTCCCGCGCCGATACCCTTGTCCTTCAGACGCGAAAGCGAGGGAAGAACGTCAACAGGGGGAAGAATTCCCTTTCTGTAAAGGTCGCGGGAGAGGATTATCTGACCCTCGGTAATGTAACCCGTAAGGTCGGGGATGGGATGAGTTTTATCGTCCTCCGGCATTGTCAGAATCGGGATCATTGTGATTGACCCTTCTCTGTCCAGCTTTCTGCCGGCGCGTTCATACATTGTCGCAAGGTCGGTATAAAGGTAACCGGGGTAACCTCTTCTGCCCGGGACTTCCTTTCTCGCCGCGGACACCTCGCGAAGCGCCTCCGCATAGTTTGTGATGTCCGTTATGATGACGAGAACGTGCATATTCTTTTCAAACGCAAGGTATTCGGCAGCCGTCAGCGCCATACGGGGCGTTGAAATACGTTCGATTGCCGCGTCGGAAGCCAGGTTTATAAAGAGCACCGTGCGGTCGATTGCGCCCGTGCGCTTGAAATCCGAAATGAAGAAGTCCGCCTCTTCAAAGGTGATACCGACAGCCGCGAACACAACGGCAAAGTTTGTGTCCGTTCCGCGAACCTTTGCCTGACGAGCTATCTGAGCCGCAAGGTTTGCGTGCGGCATACCGGAGCCGGAGAAAATCGGCAGCTT
>DHMB01000135.1 GCA_002405565.1 Clostridiales bacterium UBA4653 | reverse complement strand
CTCGTATTCTTTCCATTTGTCAGATATAAACATTACGTTCCTCACTCATCAATATCAAGTTTTGTCTGCGCTCCGACGGATTTTATCATCGGTATTCCGAGGTGCTCGTATGCGAGCCTTGTGACGCATCTTCCCCTCGGCGTTCTGTTTATAAAACCGATCTGTATCAGATACGGTTCGTAAACGTCCTCAAGCGTTATCGCTTCCTCACCTATCGTTACGGAGAGCGTATCAAGCCCGACGGGGCCGCCGTCGTAGAACCTGATGATTGCTTCAAGCATTCTTCTGTCCGTATTGTCAAGGCCCAACTCGTCTATATCAAGCATTTTCAGCGCAAGATCAGTCATTTCCTTTGTAACCGTTCCGTCGCCCTTTATCTGCGCAAAATCGCGCACGCGGCGGAGCAGTCTGTTTGCTATACGGGGCGTTCCCCTCGATCGCTTTGCAAGCTCTCTTGCGCCGTCATCGGATATGGAAACGCCGAGTATCCCCGCGCTTCTTCTGATGATGTCCGCCAGCTCCTCATGCGAATAAAGCTCAAGGCGCAGAAGAACGCCGAAACGGTCGCGGAGAGGGGTCGAAAGCTGACCGGCTCTCGTCGTTGCGCCGATGAGGGTGAATCTGTTCAGCGCCATACGCAGGCTTCTCGCCGCAGGCCCCTTGCCGATGATAAAGTCGAGAGCGTAATCCTCCATAGCGGGATAAAGAATTTCTTCAACGTTTCTCGGCAAACGGTGTATCTCGTCTATAAAGAGCACGTCGCCGTCGTTTAGGTTTGTCAAGAGCGCCGCAAGGTCGCCCTGCTTTTCGATCGCCGGGCCGGACGTTATTCTTATGTTTACGCCCATCTCGTTTGCAATGATATTCGCAAGCGTCGTCTTACCGAGTCCGGGTGGGCCGTAAAGCAGAACGTGGTCAAGAGATTCTCCCCTCTGCTTTGCCGCCTCTATATATATTTTCAGGTTTTCCTTTGCCCGCTCCTGACCGACGTAATCTTCAAGAGTTTTCGGTCTCAGTCCGACCTCAATATCTCCGTCCTCGTCGGCATAACCGGCATTGACTATTCTCGTATCGAGCCCGAAATCGTCCTCGGCTGTATTTCCTATATCGAATTTGTTTATAGCCACGTGATTCTCCCCTCCGAATTACATTTTTGAGCCGATTTTCTTCAGCGCCGCACGCATAAGCTCTTCAAGCGTGTCGCCCTTGCAACCGGCAAGCGCCTTCTGCGCCGCCTGACGCTGATACCCGAGCACCATAAGCGCTTCGAGAGCGTCGTCTCTTATTCCGCCGAGATCCGTCACGCCGACATCTTCTTCGCCTCCGTCAGCCGTCGCCGCCGCGCTGACCTTATCCTTGAGTTCAAGAACGATCCTCGCCGCCGTCTTTGCCCCGATACCCTGCGCCTTTGCAAGAGTTTTTGTGTCTCCGGAGCTTACGGCAACGGCAAACTTCTCCGGCGAAAGGAGCGAAAGTATCGCCATCGCCGCCTTCGGCCCGACGCCGGAAACGGATATCAGAAGCCTGAAAGCCGAGAGCTCCTCCGTATCGTAAAAACCGAAAAGCTCAACGGCGTCTTCCCTGACGGAAAAATGAGTATAAAGGCAAACGGTCTTTCCGATCTCCGTCAGATGAGAAAGCGTATTCATGCTGACGGTCAGCTTATATCCGACGCCGCCGCAATCGACGACCGCGCTCTGCGGGTCGGTCATAACGAGCTCGCCCTTGACGTAATAAAACATAATCTATCCCCTTTTTCAAACGAGTTTTTTCTTTTTGCCGTTATAAAACTGCTGTATCTTCGAGCCGCCGCAATGCGCGTGACATATGGCAAGCGCGAGCGCGTCCGCAGCGTCGTCCGGCTTTGGTATCTTCGGAAGTCCGAGGATTATCTTGACCATCTCCTGCACTTGCTTCTTTTCCGCTCTGCCGTAGCCCGTCACAGCCATTTTGACCTGTATCGGCGTGTATTCGGCAATATTCAGGTTACTTTTTCTCGCCGCAAGAAGGATGACCCCTCTCGCCTCGGCAACGGCAATCGCCGTTTTCTGGTTTGTATTGAAGAACAGCTCCTCTATCGACATCTCCGTCGGCGAATACATCTTTATCAGTTCGCAGAGGTCGTCATATACGATTTCAAGCCGGTTTTCAACGTCAATTCCCGCCGGAGTTTCTATCGCGCCGGTCGCAACCGTGCGGAACCTGCCGTTTTCGTATTGTATGACCCCGTAGCCGACAGTCGCTATCCCGGGGTCGATTCCGAGTATTGTCATATCTCCTCCGCCTTTATTTCCGTATAAATCCCGACAGCCGAAAACTGCGGATATTCAAGTTTCAGAGCGCATATCAGTCCCGCAAGATCCGCTCCGTCGACGCGGAATGCAACGTCAAACGAATTTTCTCTTCCAGTCGCCGCCGTGGGAATCGGGTCGGAACGTCTGAGCGACGCTCCGAAATATTTCCCGCAGAGAAGAAGGTCGGAGAGCCCGTCCGGACTGTCAAGCGTGAGCCTTATGTGAAGTATTCTCTCGCCTCCGGTGCGCAGGAGCTTCATCGACCGCGAGCAAAGCGCGAATTTCGTATATCCTTCTCCGTCGCCCGAGCCGACCTCACAAAGCATGATTATATAAAGTCCGTAACGTTCAAAAAGCCCGTAAAGCCCCGCAAGTCTGCCGTCCGACGAGTTTTCAACGGGAACCATTCCGTATTCGGTAACGCCCGAACAAACGGAGCGGCAAACATCGGCAAAGCTCTCTTCACCAAAAGGCATGACGCCCCCCGGAATACATCTTGCAAACCTTGAAAATGCGTCGTTTGCCTGCCTTCCGCGGACAAATGCGACCTTCGCTTCGCCCATGCGTTCGGATTGAATTCCGTCGCCGTCGGAAATCCACGAAAGAACGTCCGAATCTGTATATTTTCTTCCGCCGAAGCGCGATATCGCCCTGCAAAGGCAGAACGTATCGCAGAGGGAGACGGCGTCCGAAATGAACTGCCTTTCCTCCGCGTTTTCACTGCCCGTCGGCAGCTCGCCCGAAAGGATTCTCTTTCCGTCAGAATAGGTTTCTCTCGCCTCATCAGAAGCGGAAACGGCAGCCATTATATCACCGTCCGTTCCGGAAAGAATTTCACGGCAGACCATGTGCGCAAGCTCATATATTCTCGCGATACGCTTTTCAGCGCAACCCGCCACAGAGCGCGAGCTTTTTTCAATGCAATCCGAAAGTATTTTCTTCTCTCCTTCGACCATATCCATCCGCCGATTCTCCTTTCCGCCGCGGCAAAATGCCACACTCGCCTATTTTACTAAATAATTATAGCACAATATTATTAACAATACAAGAACATATTGCAAATTGCATCTTAAACTTTTTTCGTCACAAAGCGATTTTAGTGTTTACTTTCGTCTCATTTTGCGGTATTATCTTAATGTAAACCAAAATCGGAGGTAAAAACTTTGAAAATCGGAAATACCGAAATCGGGCGCGTTATGCTTGCGCCGATGGCGGGAGCGGCGGACACGGCGTTCAGAATTATCTGCGCCCGTCACGGTTGCGGCTATGCCGTAACGGAAATGATATCCGCCAAAGCCGTGACATACGGAGACAAAAAAACGTCGCAACTTGCGACGATAACAAAAGAAGAAGCGCCGACGGCATGCCAGATATTCGGTCACGAGCCGGACGTCATGGCAAAGGCTTGCGGAATGCTCCTCGAAGAATATTCAAAGGGCGACGTTATGCCCGTTGCGATAGACATAAACATGGGCTGCCCGGTTCCGAAGATAGTCAAAAACGGCGAAGGCAGCGCGCTCATGCGCAACCTTCCCCTTGCGGGAGAAATAATCGGAGCCGTCGTAAAAAGCGCGGGCGACGTTCCGGTGACGGTCAAGATGAGACTCGGCTGGGACATGAGCAGTATTTGCGTAACCGACCTTGCAAAGATCGCGGAAGATAAGGGCGCGGCGGCAATCTGCGTTCACGCGAGAACACGCTCGCAGATGTACGCCCCCTCAGCCGACTGGAGCTACATAAAAAAGGTCAAGGAAGCAGTTTCGATACCCGTCATCGGCAACGGAGACACTTTTTCGGGCGCCGACGCAAAGCGCATGATCGACGAAACCGGCTGTGACGCAGTTGCAATCGCAAGGGGCGCAATGGGCAACCCCTGGATATTTGAAGAAGCGACCGCCATGCTTGAAGGAAAGGTATTTTCCCCGATATCGCCCGCGCAGAAAATTCAGGGCGCGATCGATCATCTCGACCTGCTCATAAAGCTCAAAGGCGAGGCACGCGCCGTCCCCGAAAGCCGCACGCACATGGATAAATACACAAAGGGACTTTACGGCGCGCCGAGAATAAGAAACGCCGTCAACCTTGCGGAGTCGGCAGAGGAGATAAAAGCCCTTCTCCGTTCGCTTTTAGGCTGATATGAAGGACAGCTCGATCCGCCGCGTAATCTTCGATTATCTCGAAGAAAATTACGGCAAAATCAGAATATTTGAGGAAAGCCCGATCAGAAATTCCCGTTGCGACTTCTTTGCCGTCACGGACAGGCTCACGGGCTACGAGATAAAAAGCGACGCCGATTCATACGAACGTCTCGCCCGACAGATACAGGATTACGACGCCTTTTTTGACGAAAATTACATAGTCGTCGGCAGGACGCATCGCGCGCACGTCGCAAAAAAGATTCCTCCGTACTGGGGCATAATCTGCATAACGGACGAGGAAGAGGGCTTTCTCGTCGAAACGGTACGTCCCGCGGAGAAAAATCCGAAAATGAAAAGGAAAAGCCAACTGCTCAAGCTCTGGAACAGCGAGATAACGTCAATTGCGAAGCGCAGAGGCTGTCACACTTACATGGGAAAATCCAAGAGCTTCCGCGCAGGCGAGCTCATTAAAAAAATCGACGACGACACGCTTCGGGAGGAGATCTGTTCAGAGCTTTTCGAGCGTGATTACAGCCTTTCGGAGGACTGATATGAACTTTGAAACACCGAAAAAAATAGTGTTCTTCGGCGACAGCGTTACGGAGGGTTGCTTTGAGCTTTACCCCGCAAGTTACGGCTTCGATACCGTCCGCCGCCCCGAAAAAGCGTATCCTTCCCTCGTGACAGAGAGTCTTAAAAGAAAATACGGGGATAACGTCATCGCGATAAACGCCGGAAGAAGCGGAGACAACGCAAAAAGGGGGCTTGCCCGCGTCGAAACCGACGTGCTTTCTCAAAAGCCCGACGTTGTGACGGTCGCCTTCGGTCTGAACGACATTTTCCGTCCCGCGGAATTTGAAAAAAATTATGAAGAGATTCTCCGGAAAATATCCTCGTCCGGAGCCGGGACAATCGTCATAACGCCGAACATGCTCTGCACATATATCCACCCAGAAATTCTGCCGGAAGCAATGAAGGTTGCCGTCTCCGCGGCGAAAGCGCAGACGGACGGAACCCTCGATTCGATACATTTCTTATCTGTTTCGCTTGCCGAAAAGTACGGCGCGGCGGTGTGCGATGTATATTTATACTGGAAAAATTTATATTCGCAAGGCGACGACACAACCGCCCTGCTCGCAAATTTCATAAATCATCCAAACCCGCAAATGCACGAAGAGACCGCGCGGTTGCTGCTTGAAACAATCGAAAGCATATAAAGAAAAACGGAGAGAAGACTCATTTCTTCTCTCCGTTTCTTTCTTCCGCGTCCATGAGCAAAACCCCGCCGACAGAAAGCGCAAGTCCCATCGCCTCCCCCTCGAGCATAACGCCGAGTTCATAAGTCTCCAGCTCGGTTATTCCATGATTTTTAAGTATCACGCAGGCGAGTATGTAAAGTCCGTAAAGCAGGACGGGCAACCCCGAATATATCATGAGTTTTCGCGTCGCCTTTCCCATTTTCGCCGCGACAGCCATAGACAGATTTATCATATTTCAGCCCTCCGTTTGTATCGGAAAACGTTGTGATTATATCTTATCATACATTCCGGAAAAAATCATCAATCTCTTTTTTCCGCATCTGCTCCGGATTTCCTCCGGAGTGATTTTATTCATCAATATGAATTTTTATGATTATTTCGACACACTTCGACATTTTGTATCGTTTTCTCCCCATGCTTCATGGGAAAGGCTTTACGGTCGTGTCGTATCGTGTCGAAAGCTACCGAGGGATTACGCAACTTGCGTGTATCAAACGGGCGGAGGCACGTGGTATAATGTCGACGATTAAACTTTTCAAGGAGGCAAATATGAAAACAAAATTCTGCAAAAACATCATTCTCTCACGGGTCGTAATCACGGAGGACACCACCTATCGTTACAGGGTAATCAGGACGCCGCGCAAGGAAGGCTGCCATGATTTTTCGCTTCTCGTGTCAACCGAATCCGATGAGGACTGCGACGAATGTTTTGTGTTCTCCGTATCGACGGACGAAGAGAAAGCGGTGCGATTATGCGAGTATTTCGCCGGAGAAACCGTCAGCGCGATGCATACGGAAGAAATTCTTTCCGATCTCATCGGCGAGATGACCGCGCCCTCCGAGCTCCGTTCTCTCTGATTTGCCGCATTTTCTTTCATACTTACCGATTTACTTTCAAAGAAATGATTTACATTTCCGTTTTTATGTGATATAATATGAGTATCAATGTAGTTTGGAGGTGTATTTCGTTTTGAAATGCCCTGTTTGCGGTTATACCGAAAGTAAAGTAATAGACTCCCGTCCGTCCGAGGAGGGATCAAGCATACGCAGGCGCAGGGAATGTCTTTCCTGCCAGAACCGTTTCACCACTTATGAAAAAATTGAAACGCTGCCGCTTCTTGTCATAAAAAAGGACAAGACCCGCGAGCTTTTCGATAAAAACAAGCTCCTTTCGGGCATAATAAAGGCTTGTCACAAGCGCCCCGTCACAATGGAACAGATGGAAGAAGTTGCGACGGAAATCGAAGCCGAGCTTCAGAATTCGCTGACGAGAGAAATCTCAAGCCAGAGAATCGGAGTGCTGGTCATGGATAAGCTGAAATGCCTCGACCCGGTTGCATACGTAAGATTTGCTTCCGTATACCGGGAATTCAAGGATCTTGATACATTCATGCGTGAGCTTGAACAGCTCCGCGGACAAAGCTGAGCACAGATGGGAGATATTACGATGGTAAGTATAAAAGAAGAAGCGTCATACAAGAATTACGGAAAATGCCTTTCCATTTCAAACGGAACGATCGAGGTTCTCGTAACGGTTGACGTCGGCCCGAGAATCATCAGATGCGCCCATGTCGGCAAGGAAAATATGATGTTCGAGGACATCGGAAGAAGCCTCACCCATGACGTTTCCTCACTCTACGGCGAGGGAAAAACATGGAACATCTACGGCGGTCACAGACTCTGGATGAGCCCCGAATCGTTCCCCGAAACATATTACCCCGACAACGAAAAGGTCGTCTATACGACGCGCGTCGGCGGGGCGGAATTCATCCCCCAGCGACAGGACAAAACGGGACTCCAGCTCTCCGTTCTCGTCGAAATGGACGAGAACGAGCCGAAGCTGAAGATAACCCATACGATAGTCAACACCGGAAAAGAGCCCGTAACCGGCTCGGCATGGTCGCTCTCCGTGCTTGACGCCGGCGGAATCGCAATTGTCCCGCTCTCAAAAAAGCAGACAGGACTCCTCCCTTCACGGAACATCGTTCTCTGGGACTACACCGACATGACAGACGACCGTCTTCTCTTCGGGAAGGACATAATTGCCGTCCGTCAGGACTCATCAAAACAGAACGCATTGAAAATCGGCGTAGGTCAGGCGACGGGAAAAATCGCATATATAAACCACGGTCAGGCGCTTATAAAGGAATACGAAGCTGACGGAAATGCGTCGTATCCCGATTTCGGCTCGTCAACAGAAGTGTACACATGTCCTTCATTTACAGAGGCTGAAACGCTCTCCCCGCTTGCTTCAATAGACAAAAACGAAAAAATCGTCCATACCGAGACATGGACGCTCACAGACAACGTAAGCACTCCGGACTTCACCTCCGAAGCGCTCACAGCCCTTTCCGAAAAGCTCTTCTGAACCGACGGAAAAACCGTCCGCCCGAAAGTATAACAAGGAGGATAGTTATGAAAAAACGCTGCAGATTATTCGCTTTTGTCATTGCGGTTGTCACCGCGCTCGCCTTCTCCGCCATATGTATTTCCGCCGACACGGGCCCAAAGCCATCCGTAACGATAAAGACGAACGGCACCGTCGGGGAGAAATATTATCTCGACCTGCTCGTTGACTATGATGACGGCTACCCGAATCTGCGCGATGAAGAAATCGCAGAGCTCGACCCCGAAATGTTCGGCACTCTGAGCAGCTACACCGACGGAACATGGTATCCCGCAATCGCCCACGGAACGCACGCTCCTCTTTTCGGAACGGTCGTCCCGAATGGTGACGGCACGAGCCGTTTCAGCTACTACGGCACGCCGGACAGATTCAGGATAATAATCGTGACGGAAAGCGGTGTCGTCAGGGTTTCGGACGTTGTCAAAAAGACAGTGTATCAGCAGGTCTTTTCGCTCGACTTTGCCGATATGACGGTCAAAACGAGTCAAAGCCCCGCAAAGAGCTACCTGATTCAGTTCGCGTCGACCTTCGTGCCGACGGTCATAATCGAATTTCTGTTGCTTTTTGCGTTCGGACTCTCGCCCAAAAAGTATTGGTGGGCTGTTCTTGCCGTAAACTTCGCAACACAGCTGTTGCTCACGTCCGTTCTTGCGTGCAACCCCGGAATGATGTATGCCGGACTCATCTTAATCTTTGTAGCGCTTGAACTTCTGATAATGATCATTGAAGCTGCGGCTTATTCTGTAATAATGAAAAAAGAAAGGCTTTGGAAACGCATTGTCTATGCGGTGACGGCGAATATCGCGTCCGCCGTTATAGGAGGATTCCTCCTGGCAATCGTGGATCCGTACATATAATTATGGAACTTGCAACAACATTACTCAAAAAGCAGATACGTCTTCTGCGCCCGATAACAAATTCATGTCCCGTCGGCATAACACGCGCCGCGCAGGACAAAATGGGCGAGCTTATGCTCCGCCCCTATGACGCCGACGTCACCGAAAAGGACATAGACTTCGGCGATTTCATGTCCACACTCATCACCCCGAACAACAGAACCGCCAAGGGCGCCGTGCTTTATCTTCACGGCGGAGGATATGTCACCGGCGGACTGAAATATTGCAAGGGCTTCGGCACGGTGCTCGCCGCAAAGACAGGCGCTCCCGTCCTCTGCGTTGCATACAGACTCGCCCCCGAACACCCTTTCCCTGCCGCTCTTGACGACGCGCTCCGCGCATATGACTATCTTCTTGCGCTCGGATACGAGCCAAAAGACATAGCCTTCTGCGGAGAATCTGCCGGCGGCGGACTTTGCTTTTCGCTTGCCGTAAAGCTCCGCGAGCTCGGAAAAAGTCAGCCCGGGTGCATAGTCGCGATTTCGCCGTGGACAGACCTGACCCTTTCCGGCGCGTCGCACACGTCGAACGCCGACAGAGACCCGTCGCTTACAACGGCACGTCTCCGCGAGCAGGCGGACATGTACTCTGCCGACTGCACCGACCCGCACGTTTCTCCCCTCTTTGCCGACCTTTCGGGGCTTGCTCCGTCAAAGATATATGTCGGCTCGGACGAAATCCTTCTGGACGACTCCGTCAATATGTATAACAAGCTCATAGAAAGCGGCGACTCGTCCTCGCTTGTCATACGCGAGGATATGTGGCACGCATATATGCTTTTCGGCGTAAAAGAAGCCGAAGCCGACCTTAGGGAGGCTTGCGGTTTCATTTCGGAGGTCACAAGTGGCGTTCAGCAAGCCTAAATGGTTACGTCTCGACAATGCCGCGAAAATCTATCCCGCGGCGCGGAGAAGAAACTGGAGCAATGTTTTCAGAGTCGCCGCAACGATGAGGGACGAGGTCGACCCGGAGATTCTCTCCTCGGCGCTCGAAGTCACCGCCGCACGGTTTCCGTCGATTGCCGTAAGGCTCCGCCGCGGCGTTTTCTGGTATTACCTTGAAGAAATCGACAGAGTGCCGACTGTCAGACACGACACCCCGTTTCCCTGTCGG
This sequence comes from Clostridiales bacterium UBA4653, assembly GCA_002405565.1. Lineage (GTDB taxonomy): Bacteria > Bacillota > Clostridia > Oscillospirales > CAG-272 > CAG-841. Next base: position 8,091 of record DHMB01000135.1, on the reverse strand, counting down.
AGAATGACGCCGAAGGAAGCGCGCACCTGCGCTTTCCGCGTCCTGTATTATAAAAACCGCATAGCGGTCGAGGTCTTTCACGCGCTTACGGACGGCTCCGGCGCAATGATATTCCTGAAAACGCTCGTTGCGGAATATGCAGAACAGCGTTACGGGATAACAGTCCCAGCGGAGTGCGGAATACTTTCGAGGAAAGAGGAACCGTCGCCCGAGGAGATTGAGGACAGCTTCCTCCGCTACGAAGGAAACGTCGCAGCTTCCCGCAAGGAGGAGCCCGCATATCACCTCAAGGGCAAAAAGGAGCCGGACGGATATCTGAACATAACAACCGGCATAATCGATGTAAACCAGATAATGGCGCAGGCAAAGCGTTACAACGCAACGCTGACAAATTATCTCGCCGCGCTGATGGTCATGTGCGTCGCCGATATTCAGCGTGAAAGCACAAAAAATCCCGCAAAGCAAAAGCCTGTCAAAGTGCTTGTGCCTGTAAACCTGCGTAAACATTTCCCGTCAAAGACCGTGCGCAATTTCGCAATGTACGTAAACGTCGGAATCGACCCGCGCATGGGCGAATACACGATGGAAGAGACCATCGAGGCGATACGTCATCAGATGGGGCTGAAAATAACAAAAAAAGAGCTCCAGGCGAGCTTCACGGCGAACGTACGCCCCGAGAAGTCGATTTTCCTCAAAATCGTGCCGCTGACTATAAAAAACATGGTTATGAAAGCGGTTTACAACAGCGTCGGCGAAAGATTTTCGTGCATGAACATATCAAACCTCGGCAATCAGCAGCTTCCTGACGTACTTTCCGAATATGTCGAAAGCCTTGAATTCGTGCTCGGAATACTCGCGGACACAGCGTATAACTGTTCCGCCATATCATACAAAGGCAAGCTCCGCTTTACATTCACAAGCAACATATGCGATAAAGAGCTTGAAAGAAGATTCTTCACCGCGCTCGTGAAAAGCGGCGTCCACGTCAAAATAGAAAATACCGAAAAAGAGGAGGCAGAGGACTGATGTCATACTGCGTGAATTGCGGTGTCGAGCTTGAAAAGGGGGCAAAAAAATGCCCGCTCTGCGGCACCAAAGTAATAAATCCGCGCGAAATGGACGATGAGCATATACATTCTTATCCCGTCTATTCGCCGACGCCGAAGGTGAAAATCAAAAAGAGCACGGTGGTATCGCTCATAACGCTCATTCTCCTCCTGCCCGATTTTCTGACAACCCTTTGCGACTATACGATAAACCGCTCAATAACCTGGTCGGCATATGTGATGGCGTCACTTCTGTGCATTTATCTCATGATAGTCTTCCCCATTCTTCTTTCAAAGCACGGGGTGACATGCACAGTGCTGATAGCCGCGGACATTCTCGGATTTCTGCTCTTCATAGAGCTTAAAACCAAGGGCACATGGTTTCTGACCTTCGCCATGCCGATTGTCACGGTGCTTGCCGTGTTCATCGCGATAATATCGCTGCTGAAAAAGGAGAAGAAAATTTCATCGCTTACGGTTGCGGCTGTTTCGATGATCTTTCTCGGACTGTTCTGCGTGCTTGTTGAGTTTCTGATAAACACGACCTTCAAAGTGCGCGATAGCTTTGCATGGTCATTCTACCCTGCCGTGACTTTCATTCTCCTCGCGGTTGCAACTTTCCTCATCGGACGCAACAAAGCGCTTTGCGAGAAGATTGAAAAGAAATTTTTCCTTTGATTTAGGTCAATTAAAAACGCCCGTCGGCTTTGCGACGGGCGTTTTTTGTGCACACGGACAAAATTGTATAAAAAAGTAGGCTTTTCGGCGCAAAAAATTCGTTGACTTGGTTCTTTCCGTATGGTAGAATAGATATGATATATTAAAAATAAAAGGAGGCGATTTGATTTGATAAAGGCTCTTGGGAAAAAAATCGGCGAAGCACTCACCTCCGTACTTCCCGTAACGGCGATTGTATTTCTTCTCAACCTGACGCCGCTTGTCAACTTTTCACCAAAAGAACTGACGGTATTTCTGATTTCCTCGGTTCTGCTGATCCTGGGAATTGCGCTGTTCAACCTCGGCGCGGATCTCGCCATGACCCCGATGGGAGAGCACATCGGCATAGGACTCACAAAAACGAAAAAGCTCTCGCTTCTGCTCATTGTATGCTTTGCGATGGGCGTACTGATAACGGTTGCCGAACCCGATTTGACGGTTCTCGCAACGCAGGTCAAGGATATCATAAATCCAACCGTATTGACGGTTTCCGTCGGCGTCGGCGTCGGAATATTTTTGCTGTTGTCCGTGCTGAAAATAGTTTTCCGTAAGCAGCTGTCAACGCTTCTCATGTTCTTCTATATGCTTCTGTTTGCGCTGACGTCGCTCGTCGTCATAAACGGCAATGCGGACTTCCTTGCCCTCGCCTTTGACTCCGGCGGCGTTACGACCGGCCCGATAACGGTTCCTTTCATAATGGCGCTCGGCGTCGGCATAGCTATAACGCTCGGCGGTCGCAATGTTGAAGAAAACAGCTTCGGTCTGATTGCAATGTGCTCCATCGGCCCGATACTCGCGGTAACTGCGCTCGGCATATTTGCAAAAGGCAATATTACATATAAACTGCCCGATTATTCAATCGACTCTCATCTCGGAGAAAACTTCGGCCAGGCGCTGCTTTCCGTTGCAAAGGAAGTAATTATCGCAATCGGACTGATTTCGCTTTTCTTCTTCGTTTTGCAGGTCATTTTCCTCAAATTGCCGAAAAAAAACTCATTCAGATAATCATCGGCATAGCGTATACGGTCATCGGGCTTGTCATCTTCCTCACGGCGGTAAACGTCGGATTTATGCCGATAGGCTATAAGATGGGCACGGAGCTTGCGAAAAATTCGCCCTGGATTATAATCGTTTTCGGATTTATTCTCGGAACGGTCGTCGTTCTCGCAGAGCCCGCCGTCCACGTTCTCAACAAGCAGGTTGAGGAAATCACGGGCGGCACCGTCATCAAATCGTCAATGATGATTGCCCTCTCCGTCGGCGTCGGAATATCAATCGGGCTTTCCATGCTCCGCATTGTGCTTGATTTCAGCATACTTTATTATCTCATCCCCGGATATTTCATTTCTCTCGGACTTTCATTCTTCATCCCGGGACTTTATACCGCCATTGCCTTCGACTCCGGCGGCGTTGCAAGCGGCCCGCTGACATCGAGCTTCATTCTTCCCTTTGCTGTCGGCGTTTGCTATATGCTCGGCGGTGAAAGCAAGATAATGTCGAACGCGTTCGGCGTTGTGGCAATGGTCGCGATGACGCCTCTCATAACCATTCAGCTTCTCGGCTTCAAAGCGGTCATAACGAGAAAAGTCAAGCAGAAGATTGCAATGAAACGTATTCTCGAAGCCGACGACGAGCAGATAATCAACTTTATGTAAGGAGGCATTTACAATGGATATAAGAGAAAATTCAAAGAAAAAACAACTCGCGCCTCCGAAGCTGAAGCTCCTCTTCACAATAGTAAACCGAGAAAAAGCGGAGCTTTATACCGCGCTCATTCAGGGGTTCGGCGCCAATATGCAGCTTTCCGCAGCGGCAAGAGGCACGGCGACAAAGGAAATTATGCAGATGCTCGGTCTTTCGGATAAGAACAAATCCGTTATAATGAGCGTCATCAGAGAGGACAACGAAGATATGATTCTCCGTTTCCTTGATGAGAAATTCCATACGATAAAAAACGGAAAAGGTATCGCCTTCACGGTGTCAATGTCAAGTATAATCGGCGTTGCGGTGTACCGTTTCCTCAGCAACAACAATGAAGGGAGAATGTGAAATGGATATACTCACAAACTGTCAGGCGATAATGTGCGTTGTAAACTCCGGCTTCGGAGACGCCGTCATGGATGCGGCAAAGGAATTCGGGGCGAGAGGCGGCACCGTTATTCACGCGAGAGGCACGGCAAATTCCGAAGCTGAAAAGCTCTTCGGAATCACAATTCAGCCCGAAAAAGAGATCGTTATCATTCTTGTCAGAAACGAGATAAGAGACAGCATTATGCATGCCGTATATCAGAAGGTCGGTCTCGATACGGACGGTCAGGGCATTGCATTTTCGATTCCGGTCGACAAAGTCATCGGAATACCGCCGCTCAAAGACAAAAAGGACTGATAAAGCCAAAAAACGCGCCATACGGCGCGTTTTTTATTTTTCCGATCAGTTTTCTTCCCCGCCGTAAAACGACGAGAGAAAGCGTTTGAGGCGTTCGTTTTCCGTATTTCTGAAAAGCTCATCGGGCGTTCCCTCTGCGGATATGAGTCCGTCGCTTACAAAAATTATCCTGTCCGAAACGTCCCTTGCGAAATTCATCTCGTGCGTGACGATAACCATCGTCATTTTCTCCGCCGCAAGATCTTTTATAACCTTCAATATGCCGGACGTCAGCTCCGGATCGAGAGCGGAGGTCGGCTCGTCGAAAAAGAGTATCTCCGGCTTACATATAAGCGCCCGCGCAATTGATACGCGCTGTTGCTGTCCGCCGGAAAGCCTGCACGGATATTCATTTGCCTTGTCCGCAAGTCCCATTTTCGAAAGAAGCTCCATCGCTTCGGCTTCCGCCTGCGCCTTGGGCATTTTCATGACGGTTATCGGCGCGGCGGTTATGTTTTTGAGCACGGTCATATGCGGGAAAAGATTGAAGCTCTGAAAAACCAGCCCGAAATAAGAGCGTATCTTCGCAAGCTCTGCCTTCGGCGCGTATATGACCTTTCCCGTCTCGTCTGTCCAAGCCATTTTCTCGCCTTTATAAGAAATCGACCCGGAAGAAATCTTTTCAAGCATGGTTGCACAGCGGAGCAAGGTCGATTTTCCGCTTCCAGACGAGCCGATAATCGACACGACCTCGCCCTTTTTCACGGAAAGCGACACGCCGGAAAGCACGCCGAGCCCGTCAAAATCCTTTTTAAGGTCTTTTATCGCAAGTATCTCTTCCACTTTATTTCACCTCATAATATCCGAAAGCCTTTTCGGCTTTTTCCATGCCGAAAGCAACCGCGTAATTGAAAATGTAATACAGTATTCCCGCGAAAACATAAGGCAACATCGACGTTTCCGCCGCCGCAATCTGCTTTGCGCGCGTGAACATTTCAATCACGCCGATTGTGAACGCAAGCGACGTATCCTTGACAAGCGTAATCGTTTCGTTTGTGATTGACGGAAGCACCCGCTTTATCACCTGCGGAAGGATGATCATTGTGAACGTCCTGCCCTTGCCGAAGCCGAGAAGCCTTGCCGCCTCGTATTGTCCCTGCGGGATTGACTCAATTCCGCTGCGGTATATCTCCGCAAAATATGCGGCATAGTTTATCACAAATGCGATGAGCACCGCATATAAATCGTAAGAGTCGCTGAGCTTAACTCTGAAAATAAAATACGGGCCGTATCTGACAACAAGCAACTGAAGCATGAGCGGCGTGCCGCGCATAATCGATATATAGACCTTCGTTATTCCGCGCAGAACGGGATTTTTGGACATTCTGCAAAACGCAATCCCCATTCCGAGCGGAAGGGAGAGAATAAGCGTTACAAAAAAGATGAGTGCGGTCATGCCCATGCCCGAAAGCAGGAGCCTGAGCATTGTGAGTACGTTCATAACAGTTTCTCCGTAAACATAAGTGAAGGAGCCGCACGTATCGGCTCCGACACTTCAGGATTTTATAATGGTTTCGTGTTTTTCAGTTCCACTTGATGGCGCCGTCGATTCCGAACTTCTCTGCGAGCTTATCATATGTTCCGTCCGCCATAATTTCGGAAAGCGTCTTTGAAACGGCATCGCAGAGCTCCGTATTTCCGAGCGCAAAGCCTATTCCGTATTGCTCGGAAGCAAGAATCGTATCGAGCTGCTTGTAGCCGTCGCCTCTCGATTCAATCTGATATTTAGCAACGCCTATATCCATTGCGATAGCGTCAACCGCGCCGCTTTCGAGCGCGAGGAACGCCGCGTTGTAATCGCCGTATTCCTTGAGCTTTGCGAATGTGGCGGCAAGCGCGACCATTTCTGCGTTTTCTTCATCCGTAAGTATCGAAAGCGCGGACGAATCGGACTGAACGGCAACCGTCTTTCCGGCAAGGTCGGCAAGCGAGCTTATGCCGCTGTCGCTCTTTACAACAACAACCTGGCTGTTATCGACATAAGCCTTTGTCCATGTGTATTTATCTTCTCTGCCGTTCATCGTAAAGCCGTTCCATATGCAATCTATCGCGCCGGACGAAAGGAGCGAGTCCTTTGCGTTCCAGTCGATTGCCTTGAGCTTTATTTCCCAGCCGTTTCTCTTTGCAACTTCCTTTGCAAGCTCTATATCAAAGCCTGTGTATTCGCCGTTTTCGTCTATGTAGCCGTAAGGCGGGAAATCGGCGTCAAAGCCGACGGTGAATCCCTTCTTTCCTCCGCATGAGCAGAGCGCAACGCATATCATTGTGACGGCGACCGCAAGCGCCGCAATTTTTATAAAAGCTTTTTTCATTTTCGTGTTCCCCTTGACTGAATTCATTGTTTTATCACTTTAATACGATAAAGTGATGATGCAATACTATCACAAAGCCCGCCGCTTGTCAATACCTTTTGGAAAAATTTTTTCGCTTATGCCGATTTTTCTTTCCGGCACGTGCGACGGCGCGAAAACAGAAGATGAAAAATATGCGGCGGTCAATGAAAAACGGTGCCCGAAGGCACCGCTTTTCATATTTATCTTATGTAGACCTTTGAAACGAGATACATCGGTATCATCCAGAAGAGCTGATAAAGCGCCGGAATTATCGTGGCAAAGCCGCCCATAGCGCCCGCTCCTATGACAAGTCCGATTATTATCGCGCCGACAACGGCGGAAACAATCTTCATTGCAAGATTTGTCTTGACGAGGTTTGAAAGCCTGTCGCAAAGCATGAGCGTTTTGACCATGCCCTTGAGCGACCCTGTCGACGCGATACCGCAGTCAAACGACGAAATTCTTTCAAGCGTTCCCTCCGGCTCGCTTCCCTTTATTATCTTTATGGCGTACTTTTCGGGGTCAAGACGGTTCTTATAAAGGATGTCATCGTCAATGCAGGGGTCAATCGTGCTTATTGCAACACATATTCCGCTTTCATAAAGATGTTTGACGATATATATGAAATCGGGAGAGGTGTTGTACTGGATATAGAACTTCGCAATTATAACCTCGTCGCATGCGAGATACATAATTCTTCTGTTAGTTCTGCCCATACACTCGGCGTCGGAATCCTCCTTCACCGTTTCAAAGCACTGATTTTCCATGTATTCAGGCTGACCGACAACAATGTGTTTCCCGTCGACAACAGCGTCGATACCGTGGTCGGAAAGCTCCTTTATTTCAACGTTATCCGAGCTTGCCGTATCAAGCGAAGCCGCCTTGAATACAGCCGCAAGCGGGCCGCCGATCTTGGAGAACACGCTCGAAGCATAATAGATAACCTTCTCTATGTTGTTATTATCCATAACCTTGACGCTCTTGAGCTTTATTCTGTCCACAGGGAAAGCGTCCTCGTCCGTGAAGGTTATAACAGCCGTATTGCCGTATTTCTCCGGCGTAGCCTCGGAAAGTATCGCCGCGCCGTGCGAATATGCCCTTGCGGCTCCGAGATATGACGAATACGCAAACGAGAGGAAAACGGAAAGCGGAGCCGTCATAAGGAAGGTTACATATGCGTTCGTCATGCTCTGATAGAAATCACAGCCGTCGATCGCTATAATTGAAATAAGGAAAACTATAAATGAAATTCCAAACACAGCGGGGACAAAAATCTTCAGAGGCTTACGGCTCTTCGGCTCCTCGTTTGTGCCGGAGAAGAAATTGCTGATGAATTCTGTCTTTTCCGCCTTGCAGACCTCGGAAGCGTCATTGAGATATTCTCCAAAGGCAAGATTTTCGCGCGGGCAGTCCGTTCTCGGCGCTCTCGCAAATACCCTCTTTGTTCCGTCGGCGGAGATTATCTTGAATGCATATGCGTTTCTGTTGAGAAGCAGGAACGCGGAAAGCAGGTTGAACAATGCGCATATTGCAAAAGTGAAATTATAAAGTCTGATAGCCGCAAACGCGC
>DHMB01000053.1 GCA_002405565.1 Clostridiales bacterium UBA4653 | reverse complement strand
TGAAGTAGCAAGGTTGACTGCCTTACTGATGGAGGCTGATTTGAACTTCTCTGAATTTGACGATGTTACGATCCGTCGAATTGTGGAGTGTATTCAGGTAAATACGGATAAACATATCCTTGTTACGCTAAAGGGCGGACTTCAAGGAGAAGAACTGATATGAAAAGCGGCTCAGAGTTGTAATGACTTTGAGCCAGTTTTTATGGGATGTGTGAAATGTTCCTACAAAGACAATCTCCGAAAAAAGCAGGTAAAGAAAAGCTTCATTTTGGACTTTTTCTCGGGTTGTTTTTCTGTAGCATTATCACAAAAATAGCGGTCTGTAAAGGAATTTACAGACCGCTATTTTTTTATACTTTTTAGGACTTTTCGCCTTTTTTATTGAATAATTTTAGAGCAAATCAATAGACCGAGTAACGGAGAACCCGTTGCCCGGTCTTTTTTGTATCCCCAAAAGCGTGATATGCCATAACAACTGTAGGACTTGAATATCAAACAAAAGAAATATAAACAGTAAGAAACACTTAAAAATACGGCGTCGTTTAATTTGCAAATCTTACCCTTTACATTGGTGTAGAAATATGATACAATAAAAAATCAAGATGGAGTCCAAACGGTTATAGCCCCGTGTGAGCTGTGGACGGACGACATAATAGACTAATATTAAAACGAAGTGCTCGAAATGGATAATGAAAAAAAGGGCTATATTTACATACTTACAAACCCATCATTTCCCGATTATGTGAAAATCGGTTATGCTGATGATGTGGTGAGCCGAGTTAAGCACCTAAATCAAACGGAATGTACACCGTATGCGTTCCGCATTTATGCAACATACGAGGTTGAATCTCGTCTCACCGATATAAAATTGCATACTATGATTGATAAACTGAACCCGGAATTGCGTTCTCGTGACGAGATCGACGGAAAAAAGCGTGTGAGAGAGTTCTATTCTATGTCTGCCGAGGACGCCTATCAGATATTTGAAGCAATGGCTGAAATTCACGGGACAACGAACAAACTTAGAAAGTGGACAATTTCTAAATCGGATGCGAAACAGGAAGAAACGGCAAAAATAATTGCAAAGCAAAAAAGAGAAAAATTTGAATTCGCTAAAATAGGTATACCTGTGGGATCGGAGTTGGAGTTTATTCATGACAGAAGCATTAAGGTCACGGTTGCCGATGAAAAAAGAAGAGTCTTTTACAACGGCGAAGAGTGGACATTGAGCGCTTTGGCAAAGGTTTTGCTGAAAAGAAATAGCGAGGTGCAAGGAACTCTCCATTTTTCATACAGAGGGGAGACGATTTCCGATTTAAGAGACAGACTTGAAGACGATAATGCGGGTTAATTTTTATTTATTCAGGTGCGTATTCTCACATGATAATAAATTATAACAGATTATTGTTGCATAGGACTGCTTGAGTTTGCAATTGCCTTATCAGACGATGATGACGAACGGAATATTAAGCGTTATAAAAACGCGGCTTATTATCTGCAAATGGCAATCGACAGTTGCTCATGGAAACGTGATTACAGTTCTTACGGAGGTAGCTACTGGAATAAGGAATGGTCGCTTTCAGATTCGGCAAAGCAGCTTCGCAGAAATAAAATTGCCGAATATAATGCAGAAATAGCCCGGCTTGAAAATGCGAAAAAAGAAGAGGAGAGAGCAGAAGAAGAGGCGAAGCGTAAAGCGGAGGAGGAAGAAGCGAGGAAACGCTTTGAAGAATATTGGGCTGAACACGCAGAAGAGAAAAAGACGCTTGAAGGGGAAGCTGCCTCTTTGAAAGCACAGGTGAACGAGCTGAAAAACGAACTTGAAAATGTCCCCGAAAAAGCGGAAAAAGATGAGGCGAGCAAGCAACTGCGCTCTCTTTTGGTAAAGCGGGAGTCTCTCGGAATTTTCAAAATCAAGGAGAAAAAAGCCGTTCAGGAGGAAATCGATACGGCGAGCGTCAAGGTTAAAACACTTGAGGGAAAAGTCAATGCGGCGCAGAAAGCCATTCGCGAAAAGATTGATTCTCTCAACAAGAGAATCAATGAAATAAACGACGAGCTGACAAAGGCGAGATAAAAAATCCCAAACTGCGCCGCGCAGTTGCGCGGCGCAGTTATTTTTCCGCAAGCGGCATATCGCTGAAAAAATATGGGTTTGTTTTGGAACATTTTGTCACAACCTATTGACTTGTCTGTGCAAAACAGGTATACTTATCTTATGGCTGACAAAATACGGCATACATTGACAAAACGTGTGCCTTTGTATCTGTTCTGCCAGGACATCAAAGATAAAGACCGGAGAAATTTATGAAACGAAAATTCAAAGAATGGATAAGTGTGTATATCGTAAAGAATCCGTCAAGGGCAATCCTCTTTGCGATATTTCTTTTGAACATAGTGCTGCTTGTAATATCGGCACTGCTCATCTCGGCGCTTTCACCGGAGTCGCTCAAAAACGACGGATTTTTTGAGTCGATTTTCTATACCATAAGCATGATACTTGACGCAGGCTGTATCCAGTTTGTCGTGCAGGATATAGGGCAGACGAGCGTTGCGCTGATAATTGTTTGCCTTGTGACGATATTCGTCGGAATGATCACGTTCACGGGCGCGATCATCGGTTACGTCACAAACTATATTTCAAACTTCATTGAGAATTCAAATTCGGGAAACCGCGCAATTCAGGTGTCGGGACACACCGTAATTCTGAACTGGAATTCGAGAGCGTCGGAAGTTATAAACGACATGCTCTATTCAAACAAAAAGGAAGTTGTTATTATCTTGGTGCCTTCCGGCGCGGATGACGTCAAAAAGGAGATCGACGAGCGTATCTCCGTGACAATGAAATCCGAAAACAAGCGGATATCCGAAGAATGTAAAGACAAGGGACTCTTTGAAAGAATCAGATATATAAACAGAAACAAGCTGAGAAACAGACTGACGATAATCATCAGAGAGGGCGACACATATTCGACAAAACAGCTCAACGATATTTCGCTTTTGCAGGCCAAGTCTGTCATAATTCTCGGCAGGGACGTTCAGAACGCGACGTGCAAATATGAGCTTTCGGAGCGTATCGAAAAGAACGAAAAGGGTAATGCGAACACTATAAAGACGCTTGTTCAGGTTGCGGAGATAACAGGCTCCGAGGCTTCGGCTGACGATCAGGTGATAATTGTCGAGGTTGACGACGACTGGACGGCGAGCGTTGTCGATAAGATTATATCGCACAAGGAAAATCTGGGTAAATGCAATATCATTCCCGTGCCGGTCAACAGGATACTCGGTCAACTCCTCTCGCAGTTTTCAATCATGCCGGAGCTCAACTTTGTATACGGCGAACTGTTTTCAAACAAGGGCGCAGAGTTCTTCTGCAAGACTGTCGACGGTTCGGAGAAGGAAAGCCATTTCGTTTCGTCCATGCTGAATGGCAGCGATACTTCAATCCCGCTTACGATAATGGACGTTAAAACAGGAAGGGAAGGTTTCTTTGTTGCAAACGAAGAAGGCGACGACAAGCCCAAAACGGCGCTTCCGGCTGTGTCGTTCCCCGTTAAAATGAACCGTCATTTCTGGCTTGAAAGACGAAACGTTGTTATCGTCGGTCACAACAGCAACAGCAAGGAAATAATGGACGGATTCCAGTCATTCCATAACGAATGGAACAGGGAAGGTGAGGATATTCTGAACATCATCGTCATAGACGATAAGAAAAACCTTGAAAAGCGCAATTATTACAGGGATTATCCTTATGTCCGCAAGACGATTGAGGCGGACGTATATGACGGCGACATAATAAAGAAGGAAATATCCGATTTTGTTGACAGCTGTGAGCAGGACGCAAGTATCCTGATTCTTTCGGATGATATGGCGCTTTCGGAGGATATCGACGCAAACGCGCTCACATATCTCATTTATGTTCAGGATATCATTCAGGATCATGTCAACCGCATTCCGGACTTCGACAAGGAAAGCATTGACGTTGTCGTTGAGATAGTGAATCCGAAAAATTATGATGTTGTCCGCAGTTACAGCGTAAACAACGTCATTCTCAGTAACAGATACATTTCAAAGATGATGACTCAGATAAGCACAAAAGAGTCGCTTTATGAGTTCTATAAGGACATTCTTACATATGACGAGCTCGGCGTCGACCAATATGACAGCAAGGAGCTTTATATAAAGAAGGTGCGCAGATTCTTTGATGAAATTCCCGCGCCGTGCACGGCATATGAGCTAATCCGCGCCGTTTATGACGCAACCCCGGACGATAACAAGTCAATCGTTCTCGGTTATATCAAGCCGGGCGGGGAGATGGTGCTTTTCTCCGGAAAGCAGGAGGAAATCAACGTCGAGCTGGATGAAAAGGATAAGCTGATAATGTTCAGCAACCATTGAGACAAAGCAAAAAACATAAAAAACACGTCCACGGATTTACTTTTCGTGGACGTATTTTTATATATTTACCTTGTTTCAGATAAATATAAATTACGACTTTATATCAGCTTTTATGACAAAAAGCAACATTCTATTGACAAGATTACCACAAGCAATTATAATAAAAATGAGCCAAATTAATACAACGCGGAGGAATACATTGTGGGCTGGACAATTTATGCCGTTGTGGCACTTTTTATCTTGGCATTATCGATTTTTCTGGCGATTACGCTCAGCCTTAAGAGAACGGGGAGGTTTGTAAAGCCGTTCGGAATTATATTTGGGGGGACGTTTATATCGACGTTCATCCTGCTTTTGCCGGTCTATCGCGAGATATGCATGGAAACGGACGCACGCGTCGCGAAAGCGATACTTTTTTCATTTCAGGGCGCGTTTCAGGTGTTCACGGTTGACGCAGACACCTCAATGATACTTGAATATGTTTCGGATTCATATTATTCGCTGATTCTGTCGGTTCTGTTTGTCATCGCGCCGATACTGACCTTCGGATTTGTGCTTTCGCTTTTCAGAGGAATACTTTCCGGTTTGCGCTTCGCTCTGAGCAGATACAGGGACATGTATGTCTTTTCGGAGCTGAACGAAAAGTCGATAGCGCTTGCGGGCGATATACGCAAAAATCATCCGAGGGCGGCGATTGTGTTTACAGGCGTTTACGAAAAGGATGATGACGATTATTACGAATTCCTCGAAAAAGCGCATAAAATACGCGCGATATGCTTCAAAAAGGACATTGTCGACCTCAACCTCAGAGCACACAGCAGCTCAAAGCCGCTTTATCTCTTTGCGATAAACAGAAAAGAGGCGGAAAGCATGACCTCTTCTCTGAAGCTCATAAATAAATGTAAGTCTGAAAATAAGAACAGAAAATCGCATGCGGAGACCGTGCTTTACACCTTCACGACGGGCGCCGAGAGCGAAATACTCCTCGACCACACGGACGGAACCGCCGTGAGAGTCCGCAGGATAAACGAGGTTCAGTCACTTATCAACCGTTTGCTTTATACGCAGGGCGTCGAGCTTTTCGATGACGCCCGCGAGCCGGAAACCGAAGGCGGCAACAGGAAAATTCATGCCGTTGTTGTCGGACTCGGTAAGCACGGAATCGAGATGGTCAAGGCGCTTTCATGGTACTGTCAGATGGACGGTTACGACCTTGAAATCGACGCTTTCGATATGGATGAGCTTGCGGGGCAGAAATTTATGATGTCATGCCCTGAGCTTGTCGCCCCCGAAAACGACGAGGAGCGCAGAAAACGCGGCGGAGACGCGCCGGAATATAACATAAAAATACATTCGGGAATTGATGTAAGAACGAAGAGCTTTGCCGATACGGTCAGCAAAATGAAGGACATCACATATGCGTTCGTCGCCATAGGCGTGGACGAAGGAAACGTCCGGATAGCGTCCGAGCTGAGAACGATATTCGCAAGGATGGGCATAAAGCCGAAGCTCCAGACGGTCGTCTATAACTCCGACGAGGTGCGTGCTTTGCGTGCGGCGAAGAGCAACGATGAAGGCGCTTATAATATTGAATTCATAGGCGACATCGAAACGTCATATTCGGAGGACGTCATCATGAATTCAAAGCTGGAGGAGGACGCGCTGAACTGTCACAGGGCTTATGCGAAGGGCGACGTCGAGGTGGAAAAGAAGTTCTGGCAGTATGAATATTTTTACAGGTCGTCCGTTGCGCTTGCGATACATATCGTGGCGCGGAAGCACTGCGGAATCCCCGGCGCGGACAAGCCTATAAGCGAATGTAACGAAGAGGAAAAGAACACGATAATCGACCTTGAACAGAGGAGATGGAATGCCTACATGCGCGCCGAAGGGTATGTATACGGAAGCCGGAAGAGCGATGTCGGCAAAATGCACAGGGACATTGTAAAGCCTATGTATCTGCAGAGCGACGAAAGGGAGACTGTCATAAGGGTCGGAGGATACAAGGAAATTTCGCAGGGCAAAAAATCGGCTGATTCTGACAGTAAATCGGAAAACCGCTCCGGGGCGCGGATGAAATCGAAAAATAAATAACAGGGAGGACATTGTTATGCACATATTTCTTATAAGACATGGGGAATCGAAGGCGAATTCGGGGGAAAATTATGTAAAAAGGTTGCCGGATCATCTCGTCGAGCTGACCGAAAAGGGAAAAGAACAGGCGAGGGAAAACGGGGAGTGGCTCGCCGGATATTGCCGCGAGCACGGAGTCGATCTGTCGAAGGCGCGCATATGGAGAAGTCCGTACGCAAGAACGAGACAGACCTGCGACGAGTTCAATAAATACCTCGGCATAAGCGATATAAGAGAGGATATAACGCTCACAGAGCAACAGTTCGGCTTGTTTGATTCCGTTCCGG
>DHMB01000089.1 GCA_002405565.1 Clostridiales bacterium UBA4653 | reverse complement strand
TTCTCCGTGGGGAGCGGAATGGGCCCGGAAACTTCGGAGCCGTTTCTCTTTGCGGTCTCGACGATCTTCTTCGCTGCGGCATCGATCAGAGTGTGATCGTAGCTTTTGAGTCTGATTCGGATTTTTTCGCTTGTTGCCACTGTTCTTTTGCCTCCTGTTTAAGATTTTTAAGTAGGCGGCGACGTTTTCGGCTTTCGCCGTCCGCGTCTCAGCTTGTCGGAACACTCTGCCGGGCGTTTCCACCCTTTCTAAATAAAAACCGGAAAAATTCCGGCGGCATTTGTGCTTTCAATCGGATTGACGCCGCACGCGGCGCAATATCCAAAACACCAATGAGATTCCAAAAAGCTCTCGCCCGGTTCAATGTCGGACATACTCTGCGGAAATTCCCCGTGAAATCACGGCAACCTCCCGCTTCATCGCACATCAAGCTTTTTTATTGTACATTATACTGTCATTTTTTGCAATACTTTTTTGAAAAATTGCTAAAAAATTTTTCGTAGAATTTCGTAGAACTTTTAGCATTCTTTTTGTGCACTTTATACAAAAAGCGTCTTTTTTCAAAATTACTGTGGATTTTTGCTCTCCGTATGGTATAATTTACTGGTAATATAATTAAAAAGAAGGTTTTTATATGACAAAGACTGTTGATTATAAAACTCACGGCACCTGCTCCCGCATGATTCACGTTGAAATCGAAGACGGTATCGTCCGCGACGTAAAATTCACGGGCGGCTGCAACGGAAACACGCAGGGCGTCGCAAAGCTCGCCATCGGCAGAAAGGCAGACGAGGTCGTTTCCCTTCTCAAAGGAACGGATTGCGGCGGCAGAGGCACATCGTGCCCCGATCAGCTCGCAAAAGCGATTGAAGAGGCAATGGCGGAATAATGCTCATCGACACACACACACATTGTTTTCCCGATATACTTGCGCCAAGAGCGATAGATTCCCTTTCGGGAGGAAGTAAACAGCTCGCGCATACAGACGGCACCCTCTCCGGCTTGATTGCGTCAATGGATGAATACGGTGTTGACAAGAGCTTTGTGCTCAACATCGCGACAAATCCGCGCCAGCAGGAGAACGTCAACAAATTTGCCGTCGCTATAAATAATTATAAAGGAAAAATTATTTCATTCGGCTCTATAAATCCTGATTGCCCGGACAAAAAAGCCGCCGCAAAACAGATAAAGGAATCGGGGCTCTACGGCATAAAGCTCCATCCGGACTTCATGGGTCACGATTTTTCCGATGACGCATTTTCCGAGGTTCTTTCCGCCTGCGCGGAATATGACCTGACGGTCGTCATCCATGCGGGGCTCGATTTTGTCTCGCTTGACCATGTCCACGCAACTCCGGAAATGATTGCCGCCGTTTGCGATAAATTCCCTTCTCTGCGACTTGTCTGCGCGCACTTCGGAGCAAACTTCATGTATGAAAAGTCGGCAGAGCTTCTTTCAAAGAAGAACATCTGGATAGATACAGCGTATTCCTCTCATGTCAATGACGTCGAAGGCGCAAAAAAGGTCTTTGCCGCGTTTGATAATGACAGGATAATGTTCGCAACCGACTCTCCTTGGGAAACGCCCGCGGACACAATGGCGTTTATAGATAAGCTGGGGCTTTCCGCAGAACAGAAGGAAAAGCTGTTTTATAAAAACGCCGAAAAGCTCATTGAGCTTTCAGAAAAAAGATAAAATCCCGTGAGGGATTTCATCTGCCCTTAGCGCAATTGGATAGAGTATCAGATTCCGATTCTGACGGTTGGGGGTTCGAATCCCCCAGGGCAGGCCAAAAAGAAAAGAGCACCTTTGGTGCTCTTTTCTTTTTGGCAAAAGGGATTCAAACGGGCTCGGGAGTGAATGACAGCCTTTGACGGCTGTCAGAGCCGAGCCTGACCGAGTAGCGTCGAGCTACGAGAATTCGAATTCCAACTATTTATGCTGAAAGCGATCTTTTCATTTTTAGCAACAGAATGAGGCAAGACACCTCATGCGATAAATAAACACCGCCCCACTTCATATGAGGCGGGGCGGTTTCATATTTTGCAAAAAGCGCACATTGAAAGACAACTCTTTCTTATATCATGCGTGTTTAATCAGTCGTCATCCTTTATCTGCTCTTTTTCGGGAAGTTCCGAAAAAGGTTTCAGACAGTTATGCGCTTTTGCGAGGTCATTTCTTGTTTCATTGTAAACATAGCCTTCGGAGCGCATATAAGCGTTCCAACGCTTGTGTTCAAGTCTGCGAAGAAGCTGCTTTTCTTCCTCATTACGGTCACAGGGCTCTTTTTCCGCACCCGGAACACCGCAATACAGCTTGTATTTTTTATGAATTGCCGACGCAATCGACGAGCGATAGCAGTATTCGATTCGCCAAAAGTCTTCTTCAACGCCCCATTTCATATGACGTGCAAGCGCAACTTTTTCAAGCTCGGGGAAAAGAACGGCGTCTCTTGAATAAGCCGATTCGACGTCGCCGACGAATGAAATATCATATTCCTGCTTTCTGTGATTGCAGAGCTTGCCTTTGGCAACCTTCTCCGCCGCGACCTTTTCACTTGTCACAACCCATATGCGGGGATGATAGCCGTAACGCTCCGAGAGCATGCGGACGGTAACCGCGTCGCTTACGTTCTCCTCATCACTTCCGTGCGAGACAAACACAAAGCTGACATTGCCTATCGTTGAAAAAATCTTTTCAAATCCGGCGTTTTCGGGCATTACATCGGGATGTATTTCAATCTTATAATTAGCCTCGTCGTCATCGGCAAAGTATCCGTTATGGGCTTCGTCCAGAAGCTCGGGGCAAAGCGCCGTCAGATGATCGTCTGCCCGCTCGTCCGAAGAGAAAACATGAATTTCAAGCCTATACCCTGCCATCTGGCACATCCACGGAAGCGCACGGAACATCTCTTCGGCAGTTTTATCCGTGCCGACGATGACTGCCGTTATCTTCTTTTCGCCGGCTTCCGGAATTTCAACGGCACTGTCAAATATCTCGGTTCCGCGGTCATAAAGAAGAGAAGAAACAACCCTCTGCGGTTCATTCACTCTCTGAATGATCATTTTCCCGCAATCGGCGTTTTCCGTCAGGAGCTTACCGTTTACAGTGTCGTCAAAGAAATAGAGTCTTGTGTTTTCTCTTTTGCGGTAACGCTCTATAAGCTTTGACGTGTCGCTTATGTTCCTGTCATCCTCGTTTTCGCTCATCACAAAGAATGTTATGCGCGATTTTGAGTAGTGACGTGAAAATTTTATCTTTGTTATACTGTCCTTAAAGAGCAATCCCTTTATTTCTTTCGCCTTTGCCTTTGCTTTTTCGGACTCTTTTTCGTCATCATCAACATTTGTGAAAACGATAAGGGCGCGCGGCTCGTGCTTTTTCAGATCCGAAGCCAGCGCTATGGACTTTGAATTCAGCTCCGAAAAGATATAGACGGGCGAAAAGAAATGGAAAAGGTATGTTCTGTAAACCGCATATTTGCGGAAAATGCTTAAAACAACGCCGAACGTTGTGACAGGCGCCGCGATATATATCAGCGCGGCAAGCCAGTTATAGCATGTGCGGAAGGCTCCTTCTATGACGGAGGTCTTCTCCAGCATGAGAGAGAAATCGTCATCAAGAACGAACATTCTGAATGCGTTCAGCACGGAAAGAAGCAATGTCCTCAGGTAGCTGTCGTTTATCTGCGCAAAGTTCGCGGGAAACACGATTATAACCGCCGAAACGGCTATTCCGAAAACAATTATCGAGGTGATTTTCTTCTCCGGGCCATTGCGGCGGAGCAATACCGCCGCAACTGCCGTGAGTACAAGCACAATTATTGATAGCGCAAAGCATATTTGCCAAATCATTTTTTGTTATCCTCCGAAAGTCAGTTCCGCCCGTTTTTTTCGGGCATTATCCAGAAATACGCAGTCGGAAGTCCTTTTTGTGCGCTCATGATAAGATTGCCTTCGAGCAGAGCTTTCTTCTTTTTCTTTTTGATGACTTCTTTGGCGCGTCCGATGATATCCGAGAGCTTTCCCCTGTTCCACAGCATGTCAACGATATAATCCCTGACCTGCTCGTTTGCAGCGCGGAAGT
>DHMB01000057.1:11130-11318 GCA_002405565.1 Clostridiales bacterium UBA4653 | reverse complement strand
GAATGAACGTTGCCGTCCGAGAAGAGACCGATGAAGTGCAGTGTGCCGCTGTCCTTGCAGCCTGCGACGAGGTCTTTCCAGGTCTGACCTTCAAACATCTTGCCGGACGAAATGGACTCGGAAACGAGCTTTGCGCCCTGCGAGAAGACCTGTCCTGAGCCGAGCGCGTTGTGACCGACCTCGGAGTT
>DHMB01000057.1:10247-11068 GCA_002405565.1 Clostridiales bacterium UBA4653 | reverse complement strand
ACCTCGGAGTTGCCCATGTCGTCATCGGAGGGAAGGCCGACAGCCGTTCCGTGAGCGGCGAGCTTTCTCGTCTGATATTTTGCCATGAGCATATCGAGGGTGGGAGTGTATGCGTTTGCAACGGCGTCTCCCTCTTTGCCGTTGCCTATGCCGACGCCGTCCATGACGATAGTCAGAACGGGGCCTTCAACACCGATGGGGTGCGCGGATTTTTTGAGTATGTGTTCCATAACGGTATTCCTCTTTTCATAATTTTACAGGCTAATTATATACAATACCTCGTCCGATGTCAATATTTTTGCGATTTATCTTTACAAAATCCTCGGAATATGTTAACATATATGAGTAAAATCAAAGTGTGCGGAGGTGCGGATTTGAACAGCTCATACATCATTATACTTTTGCTGCTTGTCCTTGCGGTCTGGCTGCCGATGATAAACCTTCGCCGAAGAATCAGAAGAACACTTAAAAAACGCAGAAGAGCGGGAGGAAAACTTATGAACGAGCTTATACAGAATTTCGTCGGCAAGGAGTGCACTGTTGCCTGCGCGGGACTTTATTCGTACACGGGAACAATCGAAGAAGCAAAGGAAAACTGGATAACCCTCAGAGAAAAGAACGGCACTGCGCACCTCATCAACCTTGACTATGTTTATGACGTCAGAGAAGTGAAGAAAAAACAGAAATAAATTTTTCCGGAGAGTCCGATCATGAAAATAAAGAAAATCACAGCCCTTCTGATGGCGACCCTGATTTGCGCCGCGGCTTTTTCGGTCATCGCGCTTGCCGCCGACGGGACGACCGTGACCGCCGCAACGGAT